>CANQLJ010000013.1 GCA_947624685.1 Candidatus Gastranaerophilales bacterium
GCTTTTTTCTTTGATGGGCGCCAATATAATCCAAAAAGGCAAAGAAAAGAAAGCGGGCAAATTGATGAAATCAATTTATTAGAAACTTTTTGGCTTTTTTCAAAGAAAAGTGAACGTCCAAAATGTGAGGATTACATACTTTAGAGATTGCGGGTCAAGCACGCAATAACGGAATGTTTCACCCCCAACATAACCATTTCACCCGCAATGACGGGGCATGGTAGCTTACATCTCTGCATAGTGTCATGCTGAACTTGTTTCAGCATCTGACCAGGTAAAGTAACTAACATTCAACCAAAAGACAATAAATGTGAGACACTCAACCCCTCAGACCCTGAATCAAGTTCAGGGTGACACGATACAGGGATGCAATGATTCTAAACAAGTTCTTTACTTGGTGTGGCTCCTGGGCGAATCAAAGATTCGCACGTCGCCCATCAATAGTTTCGCGCCGTTGCTCAACGCAACGCCAGCACGGGCTCCACATCCTTATGCGGAAAACTTCGTTCACCAAGAGCGACCCAGCGCTCTAGCTTCACTTGGTTCGGGTTTTCCGCCTGTCTTGAAATTCCTAGCGGCTCGCTATACTTAGCTACGCTTTTAAAACCTATCGGTTTTAAGTCGCTCCGCCGTCCGCTCGCATTGGCGAGTTTGAGCCTTACGGCTCATCACTCTACGGAATTTCGCTGTGGGTATCTCACAAAAATTTGCTTACGCTAACGCTGTCGCAAATTTTGCTCGATTATCCTACGGCGGCTATCTAAGGTCTCCGTCCTGTGTGCCAATGCTCCACGCATTGGCACTTCGGACTTCACACAGCATGCCCTCATCGTCGTTCGGCAAGTCCGCCCTGCGGACTAGGCCTCACTCGATTCAGGTTTTTTACATCATTCCCATGCCGTCTGAGTGCCTTCGGCACACGACGGCCTAGTACGGTTACACAAAGGCTTGCCAAGTTCTCACTTGCCAAGCCTTTGTTTCACACACTTTTGGGTCATTCGTAATTTTCTACAGCGCACAAGCGCTGTGGGAAAATAGCTCCTGAGTGAATCAAAGATTCACACGTCGCTTGGGTACGGTTTCGAGCTGTCCGGCGGAACTCATCGTTCCGCCGTCACGCTCGTCACACACCTCTGCTCGCATTTTGCTCGTTGGGTGCATCGCACCACAACTCGCTTTATGCGAGTTTATTACATCATTCCCATGCCGGGCATGCCGCCGCCCATGCCGCCCATTGGCATTTCGGGGGCTTTTTCTTCCGGAATTTCAACAACTGCCGCTTCTGTAGTTAATAACATCGAAGCAACGGAAGCCGCGTTTTCTAATGCACTTCTTGTAACCTTTGCTGGGTCAACGATTCCGGCTTCAAACATATCGACATATTTATTTGTCATTGCGTCATAGCCGTATGCGCCTGTTTCTTTTCTTATGGCGTCAACCACGACTTCGCCCTTAGCGCCCGCGTTATTAGCTATCGCAATAACAGGAATATCAAGCGCTGCGGTTAAGATTTTGAAACCTGTTTTTTCATCATCATTATCAAATTTTCTTGTTTGCAATTCTTTTTCAAGAACTTGTTGGACTCTCAATAACGCCACACCGCCGCCCGGTACGATACCTTCTTCTTGAGCTGCGCGAGTAGCGTTTAGCGCGTCTTCGATTCTTAATTTTGATTCTTTAAGTTCAACTTCACTTGCTGCGCCGACTTCGATTACAGCAACACCGCCAGAGAGTTTTGCAATTCTTTCTTGAAGCTTTTCTTTGTCGTAGTCGGAATCGGATTGTTCCATTTGCTTTTTAATAAGATTTACGCGTTCTTCAACGGCACGTTTTGTTGAATCGTCAACAACGATAGTTGTTTCATCTTTTGTAACGGTAACTCTTTTTGCTTTACCAAGCATTTGAACTGTAATATTTTCAAGCTTGATACCCAATTCTTCGGTAAACATTTGACCGCCCGTTAAAATTGCAATATCTTCAAGCATTGCTTTTCTTCTGTCGCCAAACCCCGGAGCCTTGACTGCAACTGCTCTTAAGACTTTTCTCATAGTGTTTACAACCAATGTTGCTAAAGCTTCGCCTTCAACGTCTTCTGCGATTAATAAAAGTGATTTTCCGTCACGAGCAACTTGTTCCAATATCGGTACAAGGTCAGCTATCAGATTGATTTTTTTATTTACGCAAAGTACGTAAGCATCTTCTAAAACAGCTTCCATGCGCTCAGCATCAGTAATAAAGTATGGTGAAATGTAGCCTTTGTCAAATTGCATACCTTCAACAATTTTTTTATCTGTTCCAAAGGTTTTTGATTCTTCAACGGTGATGACGCCGTCTGTTCCAACGACTTCCATACAATCAGCAATTAAATCACCGATAAATTTATCGTTACCGGCACTGATTGCCGCAACTTGCGCGCGCATTGCTTTAGAATCAACCGATTTTGACATTTTTTTAATTTCTTCTTGAGCAACTTTAACGGCAGAAGCTATACCTCTTTTAATACCCATCGGGTTTGCGCCTGCTGTTAAGTTTTTAATGCCTTCTTTAAAAATTGCTTGAGCTAAAACCGAAGCGGTTGTAGTGCCATCGCCTGCAACATCATTTGTTTTGGATGAAACGTCTTTTAATAATTGTGCGCCAGCGTTTTCCAAACCGTCTTTGAGTTCGATTTCTTTTGCGATTGTTACACCGTCATTTACGATTTGAGGTGAACCGAATTTTTTTTCAATAATAACGTTACGACCTTTTGGCCCTAATGTAACTTTAACTGCGTCTGCTACTGCGTTTACGCCTTTAAGAAGGCTTTCTCTTGCAGTAGTATCAAATACAACTTTTTTTGCCATAGTATTTTTCCTTTACAATTTTCTTCTAACATTATTCAATGATAGCAAGCGCGTCTTTCACGCTTATAATCTTATACTCAACATCATCAATCTTGACATCGGTGCCTGAATATTTTGCGAATAATACAACATCGCCGACTTTTACTTCCATTGGTTCTTTTTCGCCGCTATCAAGAGTTTTTCCCGGGCCAACAGCGACTACTTCGCCTTTTTGAGGTTTTTCTTTTGCGCTATCCGGAATGAAAATCCCGCCCGATGTTTGTTGAACATCGTCAATGACTTTAATAACGACTCTGTCTGCTAAAGGTTTAATCATTATATTTTTTCCTCCATTATCTAATCGCTTTACTCTATTATAATAAATGCAAATTAAAAAAATAATTAAAATATTAACAAAAAATTAATTATTCTTATAAATAATTAAATCCTATCTTTCTAAAACTATTTAAAATCGGGATAATTAACACTTTTGACCAATAAAAAAGTGCATAAAAGCAACGAGCTTAAATACACTTTTTTAAAAAAAAATTTGCAAACATTAATAAATTCAGGCGAAAATCTACAGCAAAAGACAGTTTTTTAAATATCCTATGGTGGAAACTTTGTTGTCATACAAAAATCGAACAAAATTGAGATACTCCCCTTGTCTTGAAGATAATGTTACGTTTATTTCAAAACCATCAGAACAAAAAGGCTCGTAGTCATATATAACATAGTTATTATATTTACTTTTCCATTCCTTTTTTTCGATTTTACATCTGTATTCAAAAGCGAGATTTTCAAGCCATGGTAAAATTTCTTTTCCAACGTTCTTAAATTCCGTCTGGAAATATTGTTTGTCTTGGTTTTTTTGTTGATTAGTAAGCATAGTTGACCTCACAAATATTTCTTACATTTTAATGTAAAATATTTAGCAAGGTTTTAAAATAGACTAAAGTATTATGTCAAAATCGTCTTTTGTGGTAATTTTAATATTTTTTCTTGACGTTTCAAAATAATATACTTCTTTCCCCATTTCTTCTAAAAGCGCGCTGTCATCTGTAAAATCGTCTCTGTCTTTATATTTTTCATGCGCTTTTTTAATTAATTCAAAATCAAATGCTTGTGGCGTTTGAGCGTGAAAAAGCGTGCTTCTGTCTATTGTTTTTATGATTCTTACTTCTTTATCAATCTTTTTTATGGTGTCAACTGCTCTATAGCCAGCAACGACCGCTTTTTTTTCAATTGTTTTTTGAATAATTTCTCTTATTTCTTCTTTTTTAATAAAAGGTCTTGCACCATCATGGATTAAAACAATATCACTTTTTTCTATTGCCATAAGCGCACTATAGACGCTTTTTTGCCGCGTTGTGCCGGGGGAGACAAATTTTATTTTATTATTCATCGTTTTTGAATTTAATAAATATTTTTTTGTTTCATCAATTGCAGGGATAACGATTAAATCAACAATATCAATGAATTTTGATATGGTTATTTCAATTATAGCGCGATTATCATTATTAACTTTTTCGAGCAATTTATTTTTTCCAAAGCGTCTGGAAACGCCCCCTGCGGTAATTATTGCACTAACAAACAAAATGATTAAACCCCTTATATTCTATTTTTTCGTTATCAACAAAAATGCCTTTTCCTTTTTCGACCGTACCGATTTGGATGAGCATATCTTCGTTTTGAGCTTTTAAAATCTTGTTTATCCTTCTAAAATCCTCACTATCAAGGCAAACAAAAAGCGAATAGTCCTCTCCGCCATATAAAACGAGGTCTCTATCGTAAATTTTTTTGGGAATTAGATTATATTGAACATTCAATTTGGCATTGCTTGCTTTTGAGATTTTATAAAGACAATCAACAAGCCCATCGGATGAATCCATCATTGCATAGGGCTTTTGAGTGTTTGTTGCAATCGTTTTTGAAACGATAGGGTATAATTTAGGGCATTTATGGAAATTAGTGAAATAATTATTTTCATTGTTGTTATAAGAAAGCTGCTTTAATCCCATGGCACTCGATCCAAAAACGCCCGCTGCTGCTATGACATAGCCTTCTTTTGCGTTAGACCTTTTTGAAATTTTTCGATTTTTATAATCGCCCAAAATCGTTATATTAATTGAGATTTTATCCCCTTTTGTTAAATCTCCGCCAATGATTTTAATATCATAAGAATTTGCAATTTCATTAATTCCTTTATAAAAATCATTAATGAAATCTTCGCTTAAATCGCCGCTAAGGCTAATTAGCGCATAATCAGCTTTAGCTCCCGATGATAAGATGTCTGAAATATTAACTAAAAGCGCTTTTTTTGCTATTTCATAAGGCGTCATATAAAGAAGCGAAAAATGAACATCTTCAACTAAACTATCAGTCGATAGCGCAAGATTATATTCACCTAAATAGGCGCAATCGTCCCCTAAATAAGAGTTATCATTTAATTTATTGGATATTATTTTTAAAAATTCAATTTCTTTGTTCATTAATTTTATTATATAACCCCAAAAAAGCGAGTTTATAGCTGTCTTTTTTAAATCCCGAAATGCACGCAAAACAAACTTCGGATACAAAAGAGATTTTTCTATAGTCTTCTCTTTGGTTTATGTTTGATAAATGCACTTCGACACAAGGAACCTCAATTGCCCTCAGTGCGTCGGCTATAGCAATACTTGTGTGGGTATAGGCGGCAGGGTTAATGATAATCCCGTCATAGTCTTTTGATTTTTGGATAATATCAACAATTTCACCTTCATGGTTTGATTGGAAAAAGGAGAGCTCAATATCATGGGCAATCGTTTTTGAAAAATCAACAAGCTCGTTATTAATTTCTTCAAGGCTTGTTGTACCATATATTTTAGGCTCTCTTTGAGAAAGTAAATTAAGATTCGGCCCGTTGATAACAAGTATTTTCATAATTTTCCTTTTAAATTTCCTTTAAAATTAAATTTCTTTTCTAAATTATATCATAGTTTTTGTTTTTGTTTATGTTTATGAGGGAGGTGCTTTTGTTTAGGTGTTTTGTTTGGGGGTGGTTGGGGGTGTTTTGGCTAAAATTATTACCTAGCCCTTGTTTGCGCCATCATAAGAGCCTTCGATAAAGTACCTTTGAAGGCATAAGAAAAATACAATTATAGGAATGATTGAAACAATCGACCCTGCGGCAATGAGCCTATAGTCTGCACTAAAAGCACTTGATAGGTTATTTATCCCGACAGGCAATGTAAAAAGCTTTTCGTTTGTTAGGACGATGCTGGGCCAAAGGAACTCTCCCCAGCTTCCGACAAACGTAAATATCGCTAATATTGCCAAAGTCGGTTTAATCATAGGTAAAAGAAGCATATAAAAAATCTGAAACGAATTACACCCATCTATCACGGCGCTTTGTTCAATTTCTCTTGGGATTGTCATAAAAGCCTGCCTTAAAAGAAATATCCCAAAAGCATTCACGCAAAAAGGAAGAATCATCCCTAAATACCCCATTGTTAAACCATAGTTATCTACTAAATGAAGCTTTAATGTAACTATATAAACGGGAAGCATTATCGTTTGAAAAGGTACCATAATGGTTGCTAATATCGAAAAAAAGGCGATTTTTTTGCCCCTAAATTCCATTCTGGCTAAAGGATACGCAGCCAGCGCCGATAAAATCACATTTAATATAACGGTAAAAAAAGCGACAATAAAGCTATTTATGACGTATCTTACAATAGGAACAAGCTTTAACACTTCCCTAAAATTATCAATAGTTAAGTCTTTTGGGATAAAAACGGGAGGATAAGCGAATATATTTTCGCTCCTTCCTTTAAGAGCGGTTGATAACAGCCACAAAAAAGGAATTAAAGATAAAATACAAACAATAATAAGCACTATATGGGAGGGCAAATTCTTAAATCTTTTCATATTTTATATTTATCCCTTTCAAAAACAAAAATATTTAATATCGAAAAACCCATCACGATGAACAATAATATCACGGCTCCGGCGCTTGCGAGCCCCAAATCGAGGTTTTCAAAAGCTTTTTCATAGATATAATAAACAATTGTCTTGGTTGAATTCATCGGGCCGCCGTGGGTCATAACATAAATTTCAACAAAAACCTTCAGGGCCGAAATCGAGCTAATTGTGCTCACAAGCGCAATAACGGGCATTAAATGAGGTATTGTTATTGCCATATGTTTATTTAATCCCGTTATACCGTCAATTTCTGCAGCGTCATAGAGCTCTTTTGGTACGCTCATAAGTGCGCTTAAATAAATCATCATATAATATCCGACCCCTTTAAATATTGTTACCAAAGCAACGCTAATCATAGCAACGTTAGGATCGGACAAAAACCCGATTGGTCTGATATGAAAGAGGGACAAGAAATAATTTAAAAGCCCGTTTTGAGCATAAAGCCATTTAAAAGCTATCGCCACAACGACGATTGAAACGACGACGGGAAGATAAATTAAAACTTTATAGATATTTTTAAATTTGATATTTTGATTAATCAAAATCGCAAGATACAAGGGAAAAATGACCAAAAAAGGCACGCATAACAAAAGAAAATAAAACGTATTAACAATCGTTTTTAAAAACATCGGCGAATGAATCAAAGTCATATAGTTTTGAAACATTACAAAAACAGGCTTATAGATGTCATTTGAATAGTCAAAAAAGCTTAAATAAATCGTTTGGAAAAAAGGAATGAAAAAAAACACCGTCAAAATAACGCCTGCCGGCAATAAAAATAAGTATGCTCCAAAATTCTTTTTCATATCCATATATAAATACTATATTAACAAAGACAAAAATTCAATAATCCGTATTAGTTAATATTATCTTTAAAGTGTTAAAATTTAATAATAGAGGAATAGTCTTGAATTTAATCAGAATTATCACAATAATATTATTTTTTATCTTCACTTTCGCGCAAAGGGGTTTTTGTGCGGATGATTTTCGAATCAAAAATTTAATCGTCGATAATTCGGATAAAGTCATTTTAATCCAAGGGAAAGGAAACTATAAAACCACACAAAGCGCGTCTTCCTACACTCCGATACCCGGAAACAACCCAAACAGCGTCAATTTAATTAACGACATTTCAACTTTCACAATAACTTCCCCAAACCGCTATGTCATTGATATTCCAAACGCAACTTTAGAAAACGCAAGCAGAACCTATACCATAAATAACTCTGATACATTAACAAATATCATTATGTCGCAATTCAGCGTCAAACCAAACATCGTTCGCGTTGTTTTGACTTGTAAAAATATGGATGATTTTAAAAAATTTTCAATATTTTCTAACGGCTCAAACATAATTATTAAATATAAACAAAATATCTTGGATAATTCAATTCAATATAAATTTTATACCCCAACGGGTGATATGACCCAAAACACGATTCCTCAAGATACCGGCATGGTAGTAAAATTCAACAACAACGATGAAACAATTGATCTTACTCCCCGTTTTCAAACAAAATATTATCTGAGTCAAATCAGCCAAAATACAGATGGCATAATTCTAAGAGGGCTTGGTTCAATTTCATATCAAAGAATCGAATATTCTTTTGACAACACAAAAGCCGTTATCTATCTTGATAATGCAGCTGTTGCTTCAAGAATCAGCGACAAAATCTATAAAATCCCTTCTCTTAAAAAAGACTTAAGAGCAACCCTTGCAATTCAAAAATATAACGCAAGAAAAGTCAAATTGACTCTCAGCGCCGATAACGTCAGAGACTACAGATTCATTATCTCCCCCGACGGGCAGAGCATGTTCATCTCTCATCGAAGCTATGTAATAAATACGACTTTTTCGCAGCATCCTTCAATAATAAAAGACTATAAAGTTGCAACGACGGCTAATGATTATCGCGTTTTTGAATTTCTCTTTGATAAAAGTGTAGCTTATGATGTTTTTGAATATAACAACAATTTTTATCTTGATGTTAATAATTTGGGTGATTACAACGAACAACTCTTTAAAAACACTTTTAATAACTATGATATTAAAGTTGAAGCAATTAAAATTTCAAGCGATAAAACCCGCTTTATTATCCCGATGGATAAGATGAATTTTGCCTATGCAAATGTCGAATCTAACACAAAATCAATTAAAATATGTTTTAAAAATAAACCCTCAAGTGAAATTACGCCAAAAAAACAAGACCAAGGGCTCATCGTTGTTCAAAACAAGACGGATAACAAAGACGAAGTAACCGCAAAAAGCGAAAACATCAATGTTAATTACATTCCAAAAGACGAAGATAAAAACGAAGAAATTAAAACTTCTAAATTCAGAAAAAAAGATTCAAGCCTATCTTCGATGAAAAAAGTCGTCATCGACCCGGGTCACGGAGGCTCTGACAGCGGCGCCATAGGAGGCGGAATATATGAAAAAAATCTTAATTTGGAAGTAGCAAAACTTGTCCAACAAAAGCTCAATAAAAAAGGCATTTATGTCTATATGACAAGGTCTAAAGACGAGACTTTGACATTAGAAGACAGAGTCAACTTCTCAAATGAGATAGACCCTGATATATACGTCAGTATCCACACAAATTCGACGGTTCAAGAAGATGCCTTTGGGCTTGAAACGCATTATTTCAAAGACGACAGCTTAGATTTAGCAAAAACAATCCATGCTTCTTTTGCGTCTGAGAAAAATCTTAAAAAATGGGACACAAAAGATAGAGGGGTGTTCAAATCTCGTTTTTATGTTATAAATCATACAGAAGCACCAAGCATCCTGATTGAAATGGGATTTATTTCAAATCTTAACGAAAGAGCGCTTTTAATCAAAAAATCCCACCAGGATGATATAGCAGATGCAATCGTAGAAGGCATTTTGGAGTATTTAAAATAAATGACAAAAAACGAGACAATCGGTCTTTTAGATAGCGGGGTCGGAGGGTTAAGCGTTTTGGCGCAATTTTATAAAGTTATGCCAAATCAAAACTATGCTTTTTTTGCCGACACAAAAAACCTTCCCTATGGCACAAAAACAAGAGATGAAATTTATAATTTCACAAAAAATATCCTAAATTTTTTCTTATCCAAAGGTATTAAAACCGTGGTCTTTGCTTGTAATACCACTTCTGCCGTTGCTTATGAAAGATTAAGGGACTATTTTAAAGATGAAATAAAAATTTTTCCGCTCATTCAAACCATCATTCCTTATTCAATTGAAAACCTATCAGATGGCGATACGATTGCAATTTTAGCCACAAAAGCAACAATAAATTCTCATAAATATCGAGATGAAATTAAAAAATTAAATAATAAAATAAATGTCGTTGAAATTGATTGCACGGGTTTTGTTGAAATCGTCGAACAAAGGCTCTATGATGATGAAAAGTCATTCAATCTCATAAAAGAAAAAATAGATATTGCAAAGAAAAATAACGCAAAAAAAGTTGTCTTAGGCTGCACCCACTACCCTTATTTAATTGACATTTTTAAAAAAATCTATGATGTTGAATATTTTAACCCGGCTAAAAGCCTTGTAGATGTCGTTAAAGAGGAAATTAAAGGGGAAATATCGCAAAATAAAGAAACAAAAAATCCAAAAATAGATTTTTATGTTTCAAAAGACCCCGACGAATTTATCAAAAGCGCAAAACCGTTTTTCAAAGTGGATATAAAAGACGTACATCTTGTTTAACTTACTAAATATATTGACAAAGTATAGTTTAACAAGTAGAATAACATTAATATCATATACAAAAATTTGATTTAACATGAAAACTATTTTATCTGATTTTTTAACTAAACGCGTATTGATAGGCATGTTTAGTTGGCTTAAGCATATTTAAGTTCATGTTATATTTGTATTTTGACACGCACCCTGACCATAACGGGTGCTTTTCTTATTATAATTTCTTTGTGGTTATATTTTGTACTTTTTTATAGTAATATAATATTTAAAAAAAAGTAACATATTTTAACGAGGTAAAAATGTCTAAAGAAGATATATTAACTTACGATTTTAAAAACATAAAAGAGCTTTCATGTGGCGAAAATGCTCATCAAAGCGCGGCTTTATATGATTTTAATCAAAAAAAATTAGACTATGAAATTTTATCGAATCATCATCTTAATTATAACGATTATGTTAATTTAACTTTGGCAATTGAGACTGCGGCAGAGTTTTTTGACGTTGCGCTTTGTGCTTTTGTTAAATATTCAAGTTTGGTTAATGTATCTATGTCAAATAAGCTTGAAAACGCTATATCAAAGGCACTTGACAGCGATTGCGCGAACGTATTTAATTGCTGCTGCGCTTTAAGCAGGCATGTTGATATAGAATCGGCAAAAAAGCTGTCTTCTCTGTCTTTAGATATAATTATTGCGCCAAACTATGATGATGACGCGCTTTTAGAACTTAAGAAAAATCAAAACACAAAAATAATTAAACTCAAAACCCCATATCAAGATATTGTTAATTTTGTTGACCAAGAAATCAAAATCACCCCTTTTGGTGCATTAATTCAGCAAAAAGACAACAAAGATTTTGATAAAGAAACATTTAAAGTCGTTTCAAAGAAAAAACCGACTCAACAAGAGCTTGAGGACATGATTTTTGCTTTCAAAGTCGTCAAACACGCTATAAGCGCTTCTTTTGTCGTTGCAAAAGATTTAAGGACGCTCGGGATATGTTCCGGCCAGCAAAACCAAATTTTGGCACTGGAGACGGCACTTTCTCGCGTTTGCGATTCGACAAAAGATTCTATAATTGCCACAGATTGCGACATAACCTCAAGCGAAATTATTCAGCTTATGATTCAAAACAGAGTCAACGGCATAATTCAGCCCGCAGGAAACAAAAAAGACAAAGAACTGATTGCGCTGTGCGACAAATATGATATTTCAATGGTCACAACAGCTATAACTCACAGAAAACATTAACAACAACGATGAAAAATAAACTCATAAACGAAAAAAATGCGATAATTACGCTTGGCTTCGGACACTTTAATATTGACCTTTATGCGTCATTGATAGTGCCTTTATATCCGATGATTACGGCAAAACTCGGGATTAATTTGGCTTCGATTTCGGCTATAATTGCCCTGGGACACATGGTGTCATCTTTAATTCAGCCGTTGTTCGGGTTTTTTGCCGATAAATTGCGCCACAGGGTTTTTATGTTTTGGGGACTTATATTATCTGCCCTTTTTATCCCATTGACCCCAAAAACAACAACAATAATCACGTTTTTGGCTTGTTTATTTTTGGGAATGATTGGAAATGCTCTTTTTCATCCCCAAGTGAGCGCTTTAGTTAAAGTATTTAATAAATATAGCCTTAATCTTAGCCGCGATATGGGAATATTTCTTGGTCTTGGGACTATAGGTTATGCCATCGGGCCATATTTATCAACATATTGCGCTAAAAACTTCACAATTGAAAAATTTTATTATTTTACAATTTATGGAATAGTTTGTGCCGTTTTAATATATTTTTTGACGCCAAAAATCCCCGCTAAAGAAGAAAAAGAAACAGCAAAGGAAAATTTTTTCGTCGTTTTAAAAGATATTTTAAAAGACAGAAAGCTCATATATCTTGCATTTTTATCCGTCATCAAATCCGCTTTGAGTATATCATTTGGCGTTTACATTCCCTTTTTATTAAACGGGGCAGGGTTTTCGCTTGAAAAAATCGGGTTGATTACGACGTTATTTTTTGTCTCGGGCGGCTTTGGAACGATGTTCAGCTCGAAACTTGAAAAAATAATCGGCCCAAACGGCGTGATTACACTATCTTTTATGTCAATTTTGCCTTTGGTTTTGTTGTTTTTATACTGTTTTAAATTCAACAAGTACCTATCTTGCGCGATATTTATTTTGTGCGGATTTTTCATACTTTTATCAGTCGGCGTGATTATGGTTCAAGCCCAAAACTCTCAAACAAAACACCTTGGGCTCATAAGCGGCGTGATGCAAGGCTTCAGCTGGGGCTTGGGGTCGTTTTTCCTTGCGCCCTTAGGGTTTATCGCTCAAAAAAGCTCAATTGAAGTAATTTTTATTTTAATGGGCACAATTGCTTTTCTTGTTGGGCTGATGAGCATGAAGTATAAAAAATTATCATAGAAGAAATGTTTCAATTTTTTAATTTTTATGATATTTTAATTTTAAATAACTTTAGGCGGGAGAAATAAAAAATGGTTAAGACTTATGAAGGTAATTTATATGCAAGCGAAAATGATAAATTTTGTATCGTAATATCAAGATTTAACGATTTTATCACTTCAAAATTACTTGACGGCGCATTAGATACTTTTAAAAGATTAAACGTCAAAGACGATAATATCGATATTATTTGGGTTCCGGGGGCTTTTGAAATACCCTTGAGCGCTCAAATTGCGGCAAAAACAAAAAAATATGATTGTATTGTTGCCTTAGGTGCCATAATAAAAGGCGCAACCGACCACTATGATTATGTTTGCGCTGAACTTTCAAAAGGAATTGCTAACGTTTCATTAAATGAAAACATTCCCGTGATGTTTGGAGTATTAACCGTCGATAATTTAGAACAAGCAATCGAGCGCTCGGGCTCCAAAGCCGGAAACAAAGGCGCAGACGCTGCTAAAAGCGCAGTTGAGATGGTTAATGTAATTAAAAAAATCAATCTTTAGATCGAGAAAAAAATATTTAAAAAACAATCTTTGGTTCAATGCCCAAAACAAATTAAAGAAATATCATCAAATTATAGAAAATAAAAAGATGATAGAAAGACTTAATTAGTTTTAGGGAGAGTATTTTAAAAATGAAGTGTACTTCGTTTAAATTGTTTGGTTTAGTTATTGCCGTTTCGCTTTTTTGTTTGATTCCAAATGCAGTTGCAAACGCTAAAGACAACAGCGAAAATATAATTTCAACCGTATCCGTTTCAAAGTCAAAAATGGATCCGACGGGTTATGAATTAAACATCGATTCGACAAAATCAGTTCAATATAAATCTCATATCGAAGGGGACAGAAATGTCTATTTTGATTTAAAAAATTCAACACTTGCGCCCGATATGGGAACGATTTATAACGATGTTAATAATATCGATAATTTGAGCATCAAACAGCTTGATAAAAATAAAGTTCGAATCTATTTGACGGGCAAAAACGTCAAAAACACTGAGCTTGTTTTCGTAAATGAAGTTTTTGAAACGACACCTAAAATCTCAAAAAAAATTAACATAAATCGTCCCATAAACGAATATAAAGCAACAAACTATGAAGATGACCTTGATGAAACCCAAGAAATGCAAAGCTGGGACGACAATTCTTTTAATTTTTCCCATCTTGGTATAACAATGATTCAAACGATTCTGACAAGCCCTATAGCTAAAGGAATCACAGGTTTTATATGTCTTTTGATTCTGTTTTTGGTTATAAAATCAATAACATCAAATATATCTAAAGATCAAGAACCGCTTATCGGCCTAAATGGTGCAAAATTAAACGAACATGACAACTTTGACGAACAATCCGACCAATATGCTCTCGGGACAAATTGCTTTGATATAAATGAAATTAATAATCAAAACACAAGAAACAAAACTCTTGAATTAGCGCAAAACGAGCTTAAAAAAGCCCATGAAAAATATCAACAATATGTAAAAGATAAATATGGCGCTCTCAAACAACCCAAAAAAGTCGATTTTGACGCAATTAAACAATCTATCGCGCTTAATCAATATCAAAAAACTTCTCAAAATCCCTATCAAAATCAGCCCGTTGTCAATATGGATAAAGTTAATAATCTTACAAAAGGCTATACGAGCGACATTAAAACGAAGTTTGACAGAAGCGACGATTTTTCGCTCGGCGAAAATAAAGCAAGCTTTGTTCCGAAAAATCCCGTAATGCCGAAAAAAGAATTCACGAGCCCATACATAAAAAGAAAAACCAACCTTGTCAAAGACGATAGTTTCAATGTACAAAAGCCGAATATGAAATTCTTGGATTCCGTCACAAAGATATACGAGCGCTCGGGCAGAGAGGATTTGGCAAACGGTTTAAAAAATTCCATAAGTAAAGCAAAACAAATAATTTAATACTCGACCAATATGCCTCTTATAAAAGAGGCTTCTTTTTTAAGAGCTGGACTATGCAAATCTTTTTGCATATAATAATATTGAGATAGATATGGCAAACGTTTATACGAAAAACGAAATACTACAAGAGCTTTCTTCAAAAGGCTATTTCATAGATGAGTATACACTTGATACTTTTTTCAAAAAATGGAAAATCGAAGCAATCTTTGAAGACGAGCAAGGGTGCGAATTTTTTGATGAAAATGCGCTCGATACCGTCTTAAATGAAATGTTTAATGACGATAATAAAAAAGAAGAAAAAAAGGATGATTCGTCTAATATCGACGAGCAAAACGTCAAAATCCTGCGCTCTCAAAGCGAAATTCAAAAAGAAAGAGAATTTGAAAACCAATTTAACATAATCACCCCAAACGAACCAAAAAGCGAATATAAAGTCCCAAGCGAACTTTATGACAATCTGACAATTCAAGATGAACCGATTACAATAAACGACAGAGACACAAATGACATTTTAAATAATATTTCATTATCCGACGGCACGCCTTTGATGAGGGGTGTTTCGAACAATCCTCAAAGAAATAATTTCTATGACATTAATCTTGCTCAGTCAATAAATGAGATGGACTTAGACGTTCGAAGTGAGCTCGAGGCGGAAAACCCCAAACCCAAAAAAGAAAAAAAGATGGGGATTTTGGAAGGGGCGTTTTTGGCTTCGGGAAAGGAATTTAACCCGCCAAACAGCGATGAAGAAAATAGCGAAAATCAAAACCAAAATCAAGACGACACAAATAATGACTTTGATGACATAAGTTTGTTGTCGGAATCTTTGGAAGCTCAAGAAAAATTTCGCGAATATGTAATGTCCGAGTTTGCAAGAAGAAGCCCCGACGGCATGCCTCAAGCGCCCGCTCAAAATGCGGCAGGCGAATTTAAGCTTGATATATCCGAGCGAACATTGAGCATGATTGCGCGCTCGATGGCAAAAAAAATTGCAAAACACGTCAATTCATTGTGTTCGGCTGATATGAAAAATTCTCAACAGGTTGCTCAAATTGAACAAAAAAACGAAGAATTGGAAAAGAAAAACAGGGAGCTTGAAGAACAAAACAAAAAATTGAGGCTTCTTTTAGCCGAATCAAACAAAAATCTAAATTCATATAAACCGAGCGTTTTTGGTTTATATAAGAAAGTTCCGCCCCAAAATTAGTCAAAAAGAAAAACAAAGAGGAAAATATGAACCAAATTATAATGATTTTATTAATAAGCATACTTATTTTAGTCCATGAAATAGGGCATTTTATAGCGGCAAGAATCTGCGGAATCAGAGTGACGCGATTTGGCTTCGGAATGCCGATTGGGCCCGAGTGGAAGCTTTTTAAATGGGGTCATACGGTTTTTTATATCCATGCTTTTTTGTTTGGCGGATACGTATCTTTCGCAGATGACGAGGAAATGTTTGAAAAAGATAAAGATAAAATCCAAGGCGAAAACAAAGACGAAAATAAAGAAGCGGCCGGGGATGAAAACATTAAGGAAAATAAAAATAATGAAGAAGATGATGAAATCTTGCCATCCGATAGCCCTGAATTATACGAAAATAAAACAATAGGTCAAAAGCTTTTTGTAGTTACGGCAGGGGTTTTGATGAATGTTGTTTTTGCAATTTTGCTTGTATTTTTCTGTGCAATTTTCTATCATAAACTCCCTCAAAATATTCAAAATATTGTAGTATCCGATTTTGCAAAAGAAATTACCTCAAACGCTCAAATAAGAGGAATTCAAAAGGGCGACAAGATTTTAAGAGTGAATAATGAAGAAATTAAAATTTTATATAATTTGACGTTTTTTGCAAAAAATTCAAGACTTTTTGATAACTATGCTCAAGACGATTTGGTCTTAAAAAATATCGATAATATAATCGAATTGAACAAAAATCTTTCTTTAAAACAAACTTCAATCATCAAAAAAGGTCAAGAGATTGTTTTACCTGATATTCTTGCCGAAACTCCGATGAGCGTAAGGCGAGATGTCTTAGACGGTATGGAAAACTATAAACCGAGAGGAATTGAGCTTGATGATGAAATAATTAAATTAAGAGATGAAATCTATTTGAAAAAAACATTCACTCCAAGCTATGATATAGAGCTTGCTAAAATCGCTCTTGCGTTGTCTGATACATATAAACCCCTTGAAATCACGGTTTTAAGAGATGATAAAGAAATAACTCTAACGGATATTAAAATTGATAAACAAGGGATTTTAGGGATTATGTTTGATGTTAAAGACATTTATTACGACATAAAAACCCCAAAAGACGTGATAGTAAGGTCATTTAGCTATACATACGACACGACACACGATATGTTGAAGGCTCTATGGAATCTTTTCACGGGTAAAATCAGTGCAACACAAATGCATGGCGTAATTGCGGTCATTAAAGTCGGCGGGGACATAATTGCATCAAAAGGCATGCTAAACGGAATACTTTTAACCGCGATGATTAGTATAAATCTTGCGGTTATGAATCTTTTGCCCATTCCGGCCTTAGATGGAGGGCATGTGATGTTTCTTTTGATTGAAAAATTCACGGGCAAAAAGCCCACAAAAGAGCTCGGCCAAAAAATTACCAACTTTTTCTTTATACTGTTGATTATTTTGATGGTCGTAATCTGTTACAACGACATTTTCGCCCTTGTTACAAAAGAATTTTAGCTAATAAATTTTAATTAAAAATTTTGCTTATAAAAATTTTTATTATAAAATTTTGTTGTAACAGTTTAATTTTTTATAAAAAAAGAGGAACTTTGGGGAGCTTTTTTAAAATTTTGAAAATCAATAATTTTATTTGCGTTTGTTTGGGATTGTTCACTTTGACATATTTACCCGCTTTTTCGCCGGTTTTTGAGTCTGTCTTTTCGCAGGCTGCGCTCGCTGACGCTCAAAGCAACTATCAAAAGCTTTACCAAAACTATTATTCAAAAAGCTATGAGCAATCTCAAGAACAAAAAATCCCCTATGTCCAAAAGAACGCTCAACAAAATGTTCAACAAAATGTTCAACAAAGTACTCAACAAAGCTCTCAAAAGAACATCCAAAAAACTCTCCAAAAAAGCCAGCAGCCCCCAAAAACATCCAAAACACAGCCCTTGGAAGTAAAGCCTCTCAACAACAAACTGCTTGATGTAACGCTTGATGAGAACAAAAACTATATTTCAGTCAACGATGAGATTCAAAATAAAACAAAAGTCATCTCTCAATCTCAAAGAAAAATTAACGCAATTTATCCTTTTGATAAAGTCGCGGCAAATAACACTTACCCCGGCTATAGAGGCCCGAATCAGCTTGTTATTTATACAAGCGGATTTTCTAAAACAACACAAACAAATGAATTCGGAAAAGAAGCGGTCGTTGTGGATGATACAGTCATTGCCCTAAGCGGAGCTAATTCAATTATTCCCAAAAACGGCTTTGTAATTTCCGGCCACGGAAGCGCAAAAAAATGGATTAGCGACAACTTAAAAATTGGTACAAAAATTGAAATTCAAGGAAGAACAATCCTTGCTTATACAACAATAGACAGCTACCGCTATTTTGCAAAAGCAAAAATAAAAGAAGTCGAAGACATACTTATTTCAACTAAATCAGACTATGAATCAAGGGACGATAAATTTATCTACTATTACCTTCGAAAAGCAAAACAACAGTATAAAAAATCCAAAAAAGACGATAGTGAAACATCCCTTAATTGCGCAAAAGAATCTATCCAAAACGCTTCTCTAGCTTATCAATACACCCTTCCTTATATTGAAGAAGAATTAAAAGGAGTCTGGCTTCGCCCCGATAAGGCTCGAAGTCTTAAAGACATTCAACTGACGCTTGATAAAATCAAAGACGCGGGGATTAATAATGTATTTTTAGAAACTTATTACCACGGAAAAACGATATTTCCTTCTCAAACTATGGAAAAATACGGTTTTGAAGTTCAAAACCCGATATATAGCGGCTTCGACCCTCTTGCGATATGGATTAAAGAGGCACATCGAAGAAACATCAAAATCCACGTTTGGTTTGAAAGCTTCTATGTCGGAAATGAATCTCCCTCGGCTAATCCTAAGTCAATTCTTTCTCAAAAACCTCTGTGGATGAATCGGACAAAACAAAAAGCCGACTATAAAGGCTATGTTTCCCATCCTCAAGAACATAACGGATATTTTTTGGATCCTGCTAACCCCGAGGTTACTGAATTTTTATTAACATTAATCAATGAAATAGCGACAAGATATAATATTGACGGCTTAAACATAGACTATGTAAGGTATCCAAACATTTCTCAAGAAAATTACAATAATCAATGGGGTTATACAAAATATGCTCGCGACGAATTTATGGGGATATATGATATTGACCCTGTTGATATTGAAGCAAGAGGCCCAAAATGGGGCGAATGGTGCGATTATAGAAGAAGCAAAATCACTTCATACATAGAAAATGTCTCAAAACTTCTTCGCCACAGAGAAGTTGTTTTTTCTGCCGTGATATTTCCGGATTATAAAATCAGCGTTCAAACAAAATTCCAAGATTGGGACTATTGGCTCAATCGAAGATACCTTGATGCCGTAACGCCGTTGATTTTGACGGCGGATGAAGCATTAGCAAATTCCATGCTCGATGAAATCAGAAAAAAAGCTTACAGAAGTGCAAACGTCTATCCGGGGCTTTTTGCGGGGTTCATTGAATCAGACCCTGAAGATTTATTAAGACAAATTCATATTGTAAGAAAATTGAAGCTAAACGGCGTTGTGCTTTTTGATTGGGCACATCTCAATGACAATTATTTGAAAGTTTTAAAGACAAGTGCATTTAAAGAACAAACATATTAAGATAAGCTTAACAATTAGCCATAAAATTTGATTTTTTGATAAAATGGTTGTGTGCGATAAAGGAAAAGTAAAAAATAATGTCAGATAGTATTGAAATCAGATTAGACCAGCTTACTCAGGCCATCAAAGGTTTATATGCAAAATCTTCCATGTCTCAAGGAGAAATTTATAACGCTCTAACGAGTCTTTCTCAAAGATATGAAAACCTCACAACGCTCTCGAGCGAAAAGATTGCAACGACATTGGTCGGTGAATTTCGAAAAACAATCGATTCAAAATACGGCCAAACAAGCCAATCTCTAAAGGATTTGGAAAATTCTTTAAAAAACTTTTTGCAAAATCAGCAAAACCAAAGCCCAAAGATGCAGGCTGAAATTTCAAAACTTTTAAATGACACTTCAAATGTCTATTCTAAACTGAATTCACAAGATTTGGCATTGCAAAAAATATTTAATTCCGTCGAACTTCAAAAAAACAAAGACGCTTCGCAAGAGATTTTAAAGCTCTCCGATAGCTTCATGAGCTTTTCAAGAGGGTTTGATAATATAATTAACACCTTGAATAAGAATTTTGCGGATTTTTTAAGCCAAGTTAAACAAAATTCGACAAAAGACGAATATACCGCCCTTCAAGGCGAATTAAACACAATTTCGGGAAATGTAAACTCGGTCATTTCGGCAA
Organism: Candidatus Gastranaerophilales bacterium; assembly: GCA_947624685.1. Taxonomy (GTDB): domain Bacteria; phylum Cyanobacteriota; class Vampirovibrionia; order Gastranaerophilales; family Gastranaerophilaceae; genus RUG14156. Next base: position 20,438 of record CANQLJ010000013.1, read on the forward strand.
TTTCAATAATTGACGCTAAATATCGCGATTTAACGGGGCTCATTAGCACCATCCAAAACAGAGAAAGCGCTTTTAACGACGCCTTAAAAGAAATTGCGGCACTGGCCGGAAGTGTGAGCACTTTAAGGGAAGAAATCAATTCAATTGATTCAAAGCCGCAGATTCAAGCCCTCAATAATGACATAAGAAACGAAATTGAAACAATAAAATATGAAATTCAAAAGGCAATTAACGTCAAAGGCGACGACACGGTTAAATCCGATGTTTATAATTTGGCGGGAAATGTTGCAACCGTTTCAAATAACATCGAATCGCTCGACAATAACATTACAAACACAAAAGACGAATTAAGAAACCTCTCAACGACCGTTCAAGGCCTCGGTAACGAAGTCAAAAACATCCACGGACTTATTAACGATGAAATTTTATATAAATCTCACCAACATCAAGAGGACTTTGAAAGATACCTTTCAAGCGCAAAAGAAGATATTAAGGCGCTTTTGATTGGTCTTGGGCAGTTTAAAAAAGATTTAACCGCAATCAATGAAGGAAATATCAAGGTTCTTCAAGCGCCGATTGAGCGTGCGATGGAATCGTTGAAAAATCAGGATTTAGGTAAAAGCATCAAAGAATTGTCCGATAATTTAAGAGACATTACTTTAGAAATTCAAAGTTCAATTCAAAACATGCAAACGAGTTTATCCGATATGAACTCTGTTTCGAGCATGCAAATTTTAACGCAAATTTCTGAATCCATTCCTGCAATATCTGACAAGCTGGAAATATTTAGAACCCACGTTGTAACAGAAAACAGCACAAATTTAAGCCAAGTTCGAACAAGCTTTTCCGAAGTCGTAAGCTCCGTTCAAGAGCACATCAAAAACGCAATTGAAAAAATTCAAGACGACACAAGAACAATTAACACCGAAACCATAGACACCGTCAAAGTCGACCTTCAAAGGCTTTCAGACCACCTAGTCGACAGTGTCGAAGCGGTGAGCGAAAAAGTCGACAAAGAATTTTCAAACTTCAGAGGCGATTTCCAAGAATTCAACATCAAACAACAGGATAATGTCGATAAAATCTCGGACAAATTGACCTCTCTTGAAGTCGGATTAGAAACGTTTTCAAATGATGCAATTGAAAAGATTAACGATAGCTTAAGTGCTAATTTTGCAAGCACCCAAGACACATTCAATGAAATTAAAAGCGATATTTTAGAAGGTGTTTCAAATGTTGACAAGACAAATAAAAACGCCCTAACGCAGTTTGAGCTTAAGATAGATAAGCTTTTAAATAACTACATAGGGACGGATTTAGATAATATTTTAGAAAAGAAATCGTTGAGAGAAACGGTTGTCGACATTGAAACGAAAGTCGACAGAGCCAATCTCCAACAGATTCACAACGCAAAAGAACTTTTAGAAGAAATTCAATCGAGCGCATCCAATCTTTCGATGAAAATTGCAACGATTGAAGAAAGCAGAAACATCCAAAATGTTCTAAGCGCAATATCTAAAATATCCGAAAAAATCCAAGGTCTTGAGGAAAACAACAACGAACTTAATGAAGAAATTAAAGACACAAAAGACTTAATCGAACAAAAATTAAAAGATAATGTCCAAAAAATCTCCGCTCTTGTGGATAAGCCCCAGGACAATTCGAGCCTTGAAAAACAAAATTCCTATATCGACAATTTGTCCAACAAAGTTCAAGAATATCTTTCAAACTTCGAATTTCTCAAAAGCAACATTTCTCAAGAAATTAAAGAAAGCCTTGTCGGGGAATTTTCAAAACTCGATGAAGCAATCAAAAAAATCCGTACATCTGGCGAAAACTCCAATTATTCCTATACTTTAGAAGACATTGAGTCGGATTTAGCGAAAATTAAACTGACGATAGAAAAAAATGTTGCAAATAGTGAAGATTTTAAAAATATCTTTGAAAAAATAATCGAACTTCGAACAGTGGGCTTAGAAGGCGTCAAAATCAACAGAGACGTTGAGACGGAATTGGGAAACCTCTCCGGGTGGGTCAAAGACACGGTTGCGAAGGTTGATGATTTGAATCAAAGGTTTGATGATTTTTCAAACAACGGCTTTGAAGACATTAAAACAAGGCTTTTGCAAAGCGAAAAATCAAAAGCGATTGCAAACGAATATAACGCAAAATTTGAAAATGCGCTTAAACACCTTGTTAAAACCGCACAAACGCAGGATAACAAAATCACGGAATTAACCAAAAAAATCGAATTTTTGACTCAAGCGCAAAGCGAAAACTTTAACCCGACGCAATTTATCGACATTTTCTATGAAAATATGACCCAAACAAAGATGCTCGCTAATCGTGTTGAAATAATTGAAGACAAGATTAATTCCATCCAAAATGCAATGGAAAAATTAATCAATTATGTTGAACAATAGCTCTAAAATAGCTTAATATTTATCTTTATCGGTTTGAATGGGCGTAATTAGTTTTTTGCGCTAGTGTTTACAATATAAAACGATCTTGTTTTCCTTAAGAGACTTTTGAACGTCGATTATTCTTTGGTTATAGCTTCCGACCCATTCGATGTTGTTGTCGTTGAGTTCTTTTTTAAATTCGCCGTCTAATAATACGTCGATGTTTGATAAATCAAGCGCGTCTTTAATTTCTTCCCACAAAAACCCCGTATAGAGCCAAACGGTCTTGTTTTTAAATTTTTCTTTAATCTCTTTTGCAAGCCCCAAAACCGTCTCGCGATTAAAAGGATGCAAAGGATCGCCGCCCGAGAAAGTAATTCCCGAAATATAATCGGGCGCTAAATCATCAAAGAGCTCTTTTTTTGCCTTATCATCAAATTCGATACCGCCTGCAACATCCCAAGTCTGCGGATTTTGGCAGCCTTCGCAGCAGTGAGTACATCCTGATGTCCAAAGGACAACCCTTAAACCTTCGCCATTTAGCATATCGTCTTTGGTGATGTTGTGATAATTCATTTTTCCCTTAAGTCCTATAAAAAATAGATTATATTGAAATTATACATTTTTATAAAAATATAGGCAAACCATTTAATATTTTTTGAGGATTTTTGCTTTTTGCTTTTTGTTATCTGTTTTTTTTTGGGGGGGGGATGTGTTTTATTTTTTTAAAAGCAATTTTAGCTGTTTATCATGATGGGTGGATTGTAAAAATATGAAAAAACACTAGATTTCTTTTGCTTCAATTGAATTAAAATGCTCGCGAGCAAGGAATTGGATGTTTTTTGCTTTTTCAAAATTTTCTTTTGTTTTTGTTTTAATGTCTTTTGATAAGCTATCAGCGAGCTTCAATTCGCCATATGAACCCAAGCCCATAACCATAAGAGGCGAAAGAGCGCATAAGGTTTTTAATTTTGCACTATTTTTGCTTTCAATTTTTGAAATAAAAGCGTTGATTTTTTTTGAAGCTTTAAAAGAATTGATTTCTTTTGATAATTGGGCAATTTCTTTTTGAGCAAAATCATAGATATTATCTATAACTTTTGTTTTTCCGGCTATTAATGCCGCAGCGCCAAGAGCCAAAGCGGCGCTTGCGCCTTTTAGGACATTATTTATTTTGGTTTTTTTATCGTTTTTATCGGTTTTATTTTCTTGAATCAAGTTTAGGGAATCTTGCTTTAGAGATTTTTCTTTTGATTTTTGAACTTGTTTTGAAATGAATTTTTCGCCTTCAAAAATCATGCTCATTAGCGTTAAAAAACCCAACCCTGCACCGGCTTTCGCCGTAATTTTCCCGGGTTGGGCAATTGCTATTGTACTTCCTAATAATGCTGTTGTGATTTGGGGCATCGCCTTGAATAATCGCATTTTACCGCTATTTTGCACCTGCTTATACGCTTTATTCAAGCTCATTACACCTAAAGTGTCGTCGTTCATCTGCTCATAATGCTTGTATCTAATCTTCGTGCCGTCATTTCGGCTGCGCTTTTGATTAATTTGGTCGTCTCCCAAAAAGTTTAATCTGCGCTTAGGCTTGTTGCAATCAATTATATTCTTAATCTGCATTCTTCCTCACGGGAATTACATCCCATTATGAAATCTTTATAGAACTATTTTATTACATTTTAAAAAATTTGCAAGAGCCATGGCATTAATTTTGTAAAAAAAATTAATGAAAATCTCTAAAAAGTTCTAAAAAAGATTGTTAATGCTATAATGTTGTTTATTATCAGCTTTGAGGGAAAAATGAACTACATTAAATTTGTTGATGTCACAAACAGAGACGGCGTGCAGACTTCGCGTTTGGGTCTTGCGAAATTACAAAAAACAATAATTAATCTGATGTTAAATGAAATGGGTATAACGCAATCGGAGTTTGGTTTTCCGACAACATCCCATGAAATAAACTATCTAAACGGCAATTTAGAGCTCGTTGAGCGCGGCGTCATCAACAAAACAAAGCTCTCCGGCTGGATGAGGGCGATTCGAGACGATGTTATTTTGTCTTTTAAAAATGTTCCGAAGCTTCAATATCTCAATATGTCGCAATCGACCTCAGAACAAATGATTCAAGGAAAATATCAAGGAAAAAAAACCAAAAAAGATGTTTTAAACGACACTCTTGAAGCGATAAATGAAGCAATCAACCAAAATGCGCGTGTAATAGGCGTGAACGCCGAAGATGCTTCAAGATCAGACATTGACTATTTAATCGAATACGCTTGCAAATGTAAAGAATATGGCGCAACGAGATTTCGCTATTGCGACACTTTAGGCTATGACGACCCAAAAAGCGCCTATGAGAGGATATTTAAAATTGCTTCCGAAGCAAAGATGGATATTGAGCTTCATTTCCATAACGATTTAGGTATGGCAACGGCATGTTCTGTCATGGGAGCACGTGCCGCAATTGATGCGGGGGTTGATGCTTGGATTAACACGGCAATAAACGGCATGGGAGAGCGCGCGGGAAATGCCGATTTAGTCTCGTGCATCCTTGCAATTACAAAATCTTCGGGCTTTAAGGATAAATACTTTATCGACCCGCAAATTGATATATCAAAGGCTTGGAAGCTTGCAAAATATACTTCCTATGCTTTTGGCGTGCCGATTCCGATGAACCAGGTCGCAGTAGGCGCTAACGCTTTTGCCCATGAATCGGGAATCCACGCAGATGGCGCGCTCAAAGACAGAAGAAACTATGAACTGTATGATTATGAGGAATTGGGAAGGGGAGAGCCCGAGATAATTGAGACCGGAAGAATGATAACAGTGGGCGAATACGCAGGGATTAAGGGTTTTAGAAACGTCTATAACAGTTTGGAATTGGAATTTAAAGACGAAAATGAAGCAAGAAACATTCTTGAACTTGCGCGCTACGCCAATGTCCACACCCAAAAACCCCTAACTGATAGCGAATTAAAGTTTATTTATTATTATCCCAATATCGCCGCAAAAATTATGACCGTGAACCCCTATTATCACCCCCAAGGCGCTTTGAAAGAAAGAATGGAGCGCTACGAAAACATTTCCGGTTCGGCGATAATATAAAAAACGAAAAGAGCTTAAAAAATGCAAATGAAAAAGATTTTTATTGATACTTTGGGCTGCCAGATGAATAAGCTCGACACTGAGCGGATTTTGGGGATATTGTCGCATTTTAATTATGAACAAACAAATGATGAAAACCAAGCCGATTTATATATCGTAAACACTTGCGCGATTCGCCAATTGTCAGTGGACAAGGCCTATTCGCGGCTTGGAAATTGGGGAAGAATTAAAAAAGAAAAAAAATCAAAAAATCTGCCCTTGCCCAAAATCGCCATTTGCGGCTGCGTTGCGCAATTAGAAAAAGAAGACCTTTTAAAAAAATTCCCCTATCTTGATTTAGTCATAGGGCCAAGGAATATCCCTCAATTACCCGAACTTTTAGAAAAAATTGAGACTAAAAGGCTTGTTGTGACGGATGATTTTGAATTATGCGAAAATAAATATGAAACAAAAAGGAAAAAAGCCGTCAATGCTTGGCTTACGATTATGGAAGGATGCGATAATTTTTGTTCCTATTGCGTTGTACCTTATACAAGAGGGCGCGAGCGCTCAAGAAGTGTTGAATCAATAAAAAATGAAGCAATAAAAATTTTATCTGACGGTTTTAAAGAAATCACGCTTTTGGGGCAAAATGTAGATAGCTACGGGAAAAATTTGGATGAAAAAACAAATTTTGCAATGCTATTAAAAGAATTGGATAATCTTGAAAACATAAACGGAAACTACAGAATCCGCTTCACTTCTTCATATCCGACCGACATAACGGATGAAGTAATTGATGTTATCAAAAATTCGACCCATATCTGCGAATGTTTCCATATTCCGATGCAATCGGGAAACGATAGGATTTTAAAAAAGATGAATCGAAGATATGATTTTAATCAATATAAAAATATCGTCGAAAAAATCAGAAAAAATATTCCCGATGTCTCAATAACATCCGATTTCATCGCAGGATTCCCGTCAGAAAGTGAACAAGAATTTCTCGATACCATTAAGGCAATTGAAGTTTTAGAGCTTGATTACGCAAATACCGCCTCATATTCTCCTCGCCCGATGACAAAAGCGGCCAAAATGACAGATGTTTTTATAGATGAAGAAGAAAAATCAAGAAGGCTCAATATTTTAAATGAAAAAGTAAAAGAGGCTTCCTTAAAATCGAATCAAAAATATCTTTCAAGGACGATGGAAATTTTGATTGACGCGGTTAAAGACGGAGTTTTTCAAGGAAGGACAAGGAACAACAAAGTTGTTCATATTTTAAATTCTGATAAAGACTTGTCATTGGGGCAATTTGTTGAAGTCAAAATAAAAAAAGCTTCGACTTGGTGCCTTTTTGGCGAGATTGAAAAATAAATATAAATTAAAAAAACCCGCCTTTAAATGTATTTAATGCGAGTTTTTTTACGGTAATTTATCTAAATTAATTTTGGAAATACCCGAAGTTATTTTCAATACTATCTTCCAGAGCCTGGTCAATTGCTTCTAAATCAGCTTTCATCGCTTCGTTTTGCGTTTCTAAAAGAGAATTTTCCATTTCGATTTGCGTTTGAAAGTCTGATGTTTCTGTTTCGATTCTTTTAAGTTTTCTGTCTGTTTCGTCTTGAATTTCTTTTATTTCGCCCATCAAATCGACATAGGCTTGGCCCGTTCTGTCGTCTCCTTCAAGACCGTCTATTTCGTTTCTGATGAGCTCTGTTTCTGATGTTGCAGCCAATTCGATGTCTGAAATTTCACTTGCACTATATTTATTGTTCAATTGAAGCGCTCTGCTGTTTTCAAGCATTTCATTTTGGTTGTCGGAGATTTGTGCCGTATATAAATTCTTTGTCGCTAGTTCACCAAACATACTTTCTTGTCCTTTATTACTTTCTACATATTTATAAAGTAATATATCGGCACAATATTTCAATTTTATATATTTTTTTTACAAATCTTTACAAAAAACGCCAAAATAAAGAAATAGCTTGAAATTTTATAATTGTCCAAAAATATATACGATTTTACAAAAGTTTACAAACCCCGGCCTTAAGACTTACCCTTAAAAACCGCCCTTAAACTTTATTTCATAGGTCATATTTGATTAATTTATTTGTTTCTTGTTCCGTCACATAAAGGCGATGGTGTTCTTCGTCATATATCAGACAATAGGGCTTTTTGATGTCCGCAAATATGGAAGCTGTGCCTTCGGGCGTGATTTTGACAATTGTATTTACGCTGTAGTTTGCAACATAAATATTGTCAAATTTATCAACAGCAAGACCAATCGGCCCTTTAATTAGTGATGTTTTTGTTAAAAGTGTTTTTTTGCCGTAAATTGAAATTTTATAGATTTGATTTTCGCTAAAGCTTGCAATGTAGATGTTTCCTCTTTTGTCAACCGCAATACCCGACGGCGCCATAATTTCGCCAAGTTCAATTCCCGCTGCTTTGCCATAGGAATCGCTCAGCGCTTGGTGTTCTTTGATTTTTGCCTCGAGCCCCAATTCCGCTTGTCTTTTTTCGATTCTTGCAATATAAATCTGCGCTTCGTCGTATTGGCTTGCGGTGGAGTTAATTTTTTTCAAATAGTTATAAGATTTTGTTAAATAGCCTTTGACATATTCAACTTTTGCCAAATTCAAAAGATTTTCCGTATCATTCGGGCGAAGGGAATATATTTTTTCCAAGTGCACTAAAGCTTCATCCTGGCGGTTTTGAGAAATTAAAATTTGCGCTATATTATAATGCGCTTCATAAAAATCCGGATTTAGTTCAATTGCTTTTTCAAATGACTCGATTGACTCTTGGGTTCTGTTTTGACCATACAGGTCGATTCCTTCGTTATAATATCTTGTTGCTATGTCTAAATCGGCACAAAATGCGGGGCTGAAACAAAATCCACCCACCAAAATAAAAAATAAAATTAATAAATTCTTTTTCATGATAATATTATATAGCAAAAGCTTTTTAAACTACAATAAAAAAATAAAATAAATAAAAAGGAAAAATTTTGTTAATTTTAGGAATCGAATCAAGCTGTGACGAGACTTCGGCCGCAATCGTGAAAGACGGCAGAGAGGTTTTATCAAATATTGTGTCAACGCAAATCGACATACACAAAAAATTCGGAGGCGTTGTGCCTGAAGTCGCCGCAAGAGAACATCTTAACTCAATTAATCTTGTCGTTAAAGAAGCGTTTGAAAAAGCAAACGTTAAACCAGATATGATTGACGCTTTCGCTTCAACAGTCGGCCCGGGGCTTTTGGGGTGTTTGCTTGTGGGGCTTAATGTCTCAAAGACGCTATCTATAATATATAATAAACCCTTCATTGGCGTAAATCACCTTAATGCGCATGTAGACGCTAATTTTATCGATAGCGACCTTGTCCCTCCCTTCATTTGCCTTCTTGTTTCAGGCGGACACAGCCAAATAATCTATGTTAAAGACTATGGTTCGCAGCAAATCCTTGCCCAGACATTGGATGACGCCGTGGGCGAAGTCTATGATAAAGTCGCAAGATTATGCAACATCCCCTACCCCGGGGGCGTGATGCTTGATAAAATGGCGCGTTTGGGGGCTCGAGACGCTTTTTGCTTCCCCGAAGCCAAAGTCAAAGAGGATGAATTTTCTTTTTCTGGACTAAAAACCGCGGTATTGAGGCAAGTGCAAAAGTTTAATCAGGATGACCTACCCAAAAACGACATTGCAGCAAGCTTTCAAGAAACAATATCAAAAACCTTAATTAAAAAATTATTATATTTTTCAAAAAAATTAAACTGCAAAACTTTAGCACTCGCTGGCGGTGTCGCCGCTAATTCAAGGCTCAGAGAAAGAATGGAAGAATTGAAAAATCAAGGCTATAAAACTTATGCGCCGATTTTAAAATATTGTACGGATAATGCTGCAATGGTTGCAAGCTGTGCTTATTTTAACCCGATTAAAACAGATGACCCTTTGCTTTTGGAAGCTTTTTCAAGGGATTAACCGCTTTAAATTTTTAAACCTTGGCTGCTTGAATAATTCATATAATTTTTCATCGTTAAAGGCATCTTATTTTGAGAATTTAGGGAATTGTTAAGGCTTGTTATGGTGTAAAAATGTTTCAAATCGTCGTTTGTGATGTTGGGGTTTGATTTTTTCATATGTTTTTGAACAAAATAGGCGCTAACGTCTCTAATTATCGGAGTCAAAATGGAACAGCCGATGACAGCGCCAATGAATGCGCCTAAGACTCCGCCTGCGGCTTTAACGTTATCTTTATATAATTCTATTGCTTTAGCTGTGATTTTGCCCTCGCTGCCGTTTTCAAAAAGAGTCTTTTCCATCGATTTAATATATTCTTCGCTTTTTTTAAATAATCCCTTTTGAGCTTTTTTAAGTGCATTTTGGGCATAGGTTTTTGCGTTTTTTTCAAGAGTTAGGGTATCCATCTTATTAATTTCTTTTTGTGCCGAATTTTTTAGGTGAGATATTATTCTGTTTGTCATTAAATAATATATGCCAAGATTAGCAACACCCGTTGCGGCACCTGCAGGTACAAGGAATTTTTTATCTTCTTTGGATGTGTTTTTATCGATTGCAGCGGCAAAAGTGTTGCTTCCTGCGGCAAATAAAATCCCCAAAGCGTTTAAATTCAGCAATAAATTTCCGGCTTTGGTAGGGTCAGGGTTACATTTTTTTAAGATTGAAATGATAAAATTTTCTTTTGCCATAATTAACCCACCTCCTTGTTTGCTTGTTTAGGTTTTTGGGAGGCATTGTTTTGAGCGATTTTATTTTGTTTTTTTGTTTGGATGTTATTAACTATATTTGTCATTTTGCCGTTAATCCAATTTATAAAAGGCGCATCGATGATGAAATTTGTCACAAGCATAATTAATACGGCAATGCCGCCGCCTGTGCTTTTGCCCCAGGATTTCATTTTTTCTTCATATTCATAAGCATTCAGCGCTTTATCACCCACAACGGTATCTGCGATTTGCCTAAAAACCCCGTCTTTTTTGGTTGCTTCTTTTCCGATTAATTTGCCTGCGCTTTGGCCGATTTTAGATAATATTGCCGTCATTAAAGCGATGCAGGAAAGTCTCATAATGACCCCTACAATCGTTCCGCCGACGGATTGAGAAAATGTTCTTATAGCTTGGACTTTAGAGCTATCGTTAGTTTTTCCGTCTTTTTCGTCCGTTATTTTTGTGATTGTTTTTCCGACGCCTATATCAATCATTGGCCCGACAACAGCTTCGGAACCTGACATGACGATTTTTTGGGCAACGACAGATGAGCCTGCAAGCGCCGCGACAAGCCCGGCATTCTTTACTAAGGGCTTCATAATGCCCTTAAAACCGGGGTTATTTTGATTGTTGTTAATGCTTTGAATATTCATTTAACTTACTTTACTTTTTTAAACTCTTTTCGTACAAAACTTGTGAATATTTTTTGTTGCTTATAAAGTTGCTTCATTTAACATTTTTTTACAAAAATAGATTTTGATTGCGATTTTTTTCAAAAACGTCTGGCAATTTTTTTAGAATTTAATTATACTGGAAAAATAGAATATAATTCAAGGGAAAATTATGTCTGATAAACCATTTTTTTATGATATTACGTTACGAGACGGCAATCAATCTTTAAAAAAGCCTTGGGACTTAAAAGAAAAGCTTTTAATTTTTGACAGAATTACAGAACTTGGCATAAAAGCAATAGAGATAGGTTTTCCGGCATCTTCGAAGATGGATTTTGATTCTTGTGAGGCGCTTGTTGAACATGCTAACGCCGATACATTGGTCTCGGTCTTGGCAAGATGTAACAAAAACGACATTGATAGCGCTCTTTTGGCTCTCAAAAACGCTAAAAAAGCAAGGCTTCACACTTTTATTACATTATCTCCCTTCCATACAAAAAATGTTTTAAATAAAACCCAACAGCAAGCGGCAGATATAGCGCTTGAAGCCGCTAAATATGCAAAAGAACAAATTGATTCGATGAAAAAAGACATTGATATTGAGTTTTCCGTCGAACACTTCGGAGATTGCAGGGAAAATCTTGATTTTGTAATTGAAACGTTAAAAAAAATCGTTTCTCTGGGCGCAACGACAATAAACCTTCCAAACACCGTCGAAAGGTCGCATCCGATGGCTTTTGTTGAGATGATAAAAAAGGTCAAAGAAAATTTGCCCCCGACGACAATTATTTCCGTCCACTGTCATAATGACCTCGGGATGGCAACGGCAACGACTGTGGAATCGTATTTTGCGGGGGCAAAACAGTTGGAATGCTGCTTAAACGGGCTTGGAGAGCGTGCGGGCAACACCGATTTTAATCAAGTGGCCGTCGCTTTAAATAATTGCAAAGTTGAAACGGGAGTCGATTTATCAAAAATCTATGAAACAGCTTTAATTATTTCTCAAATGAGCCAAACAAAAATCTATGAAAAAGCGCCTCTGATTGGCCCCGAAGCGCTCGCACACCGAAGCGGAATCCACCAAGACGGCGCAATCAAGACAAAAGATATGGATTTTGGCGCATATCGCCCGATTAACCCGGCATTAATCGGCAGAGGAGATGATGAAAAAATCGGCTTTACTTCTCAATCGGGTAAAACCGCAATATATGATATAATTAAGGCTAATAAATACCCGATAACGATTCAAGAATCGATATTCTTGACGTCATTAGCCAAAACCCTCGCCCAAGAAAAAGGAGAGCTCAAAAACGAAGAAATTTTATCATTATATTTTGAAAAAATCTGCGACATTAAAGGTGTCTTTAAATTAATTTCGTTTAAACAAATTTATAAAAATACTTTTGGCTTGTTTTTCACTTTTAAAGGCGAGAAAAAAGAAGCCATAGGCGAAGGTAACGGGCCGCTGGACGCTTGTGTGGATGCTTTAGAAAAGCTCGGTTTTGAAATAAAAATATCAAATTACAAGCAATATTCCCTGGATAACACAATAGAAGGCTCGAAATCTCGCGCTATGAGCGAAATTTGGCTTGAAGGATTAAATAATGATAAAATAATTGCCCGCGCAATAGATACTTCAACGGCGCTTGCTAACGTCAAAGCGGTCTTTAACGGATTAAACCAAATGTATAAATAATTATAATATAAAATGGCGATAAAACTATTTTTCCGTTCTTAATTTTTCTTTGTTTTATCCGCAAGCTCGCTATCTAATCTTAAAAATACGGGGAAAATTTCTTCTTTTGAAATTAATTTTCCGCTTCTGATGTTTTTAAAATTGATGTCGTCAAGTTTTGTGTTTATATCATATTTAAGCTGCTTTGCCATTGATTTTGCAATGTTTGGGCAATATGGATAAATTAGAGACGAAACAACGCACATAATTTCTAAAACATTATATAAGACGTTTCCGCACTCGTCCCATTTTTCCTCTTTTGCCAGTGTCCAAGGGGCGCTATCCGTCACATATTTATTTAAAACATCCACAAGCTCAATAATTTTTAAAGAAGCTTCCGCAACTTCAAAATAATCAAAATGGTGTTTAACTTCATCTATCGTTTGTTTTGCTTTATCAAAAAGTTCAGCTTTGGCGTTAATGAAGCTATCTTTTATTTCGCCGTCGAAATACTTACAAAGCATTGATAATGTGCGATTTAAAAGATTGCCCATCGAATTTGCAAGATGCGCATTTACTTTTTCTTTAAAATCATTGTCGCTGTAATTTCCGTCTTTTCCAATCGGAGCGGCGCTTGCCATATAATATCTTAAGGCGTCGGGAATGTCCATTTTGAAAGCTTCCATGATACTTGATGGGCTTACGACATTACCCAATGACTTTGACATTTTTGTTTCATCAATCGTAATCCAGCCATGGGCCAGGATGTGCTTGGGCAAAGGCAAATCTAATGCCATTAATATCGCGCTCCAATAGATGCTGTGGAATTTTAAAATATCTTTTCCGATGACTTGAACGTCTGCGCTCCAATATTTATCGAATTTTTCGCTGTTGTTTTTTGTGTCATAGCCAAGAGCCGTAATATAGTTTGATAACGCGTCAATCCAAACGTAAATCACTTGCTCGGGGTCGCTCAAAACGTCAATTCCCCAGTTCACGTTTGACTTTGCCCTTGAAACGGAGATGTCTTCCAAGTTTTCAAGCTGGTTTAAAACTTCGTTTGCTCTGAAATCGGGAACGATGAAATCGGGGTTTTGCTTGATATGATTGATTATTCTGTCTTTATATTTTGTTAATTTAAAGAAATAATTTTCTTCTTTGACCACTTCGGGCTTTTTTTTGTGAATCGGGCAAAAACCGTTCTCATCAAGGTCTTTTTCGCTCAAAAATGCTTCGCAGCCCGCGCAATATAAGCCTTCATAGGAATTTTTATAGATGTCGCCTTGTTTTAAAAGCTTATCAAATATATTTTGAACGGATTTTTTGTGGTTTTCCTGCGTCGTTCTGATGAATTGAGAATAGTTAATGTCCAAAAGCTTCCAAGCGTCGATGAATTTTTGTGCATTCATATCGCAAAAGTCTTTTGGCTCGATATTGAGGCTTTGGGATGTTTTTTGGATTTTGATACCGTGTTCGTCGGTGCCTGTGAGCATATATGCGTCATTAACCCTTTGGCTAAAGTGCCTAAATATGACATCGGTTAATATTTTTTCATAGGCATGCCCGATGTGAGGTGCGCCATTAACATAATCAATCGCCGTTGTTATATAAAATTTGTCTTGTTTTTCCATACTTTTTCCTCAATTATCATCATAAATCAGATTATACCATAAAATTTTTTGAGGGGTTTAAATTATGATATAATTAATTTTGTGATGAATATAGAAAGGATGAAATATGATTTTTTGTGAAGATAAAACCAAAATGTTGAGGGGGGGGGGGCTAGAAGAAACTTCAACTTCGGCTAAATTACAAGAAAAAAACACAAACGAGAATAATACTCAAAAAACGGCGCCAAAATTTTTTGACAATATTTTTTCAATAAAAAACCTTGAACGATACAGCGCATACACGGATTTAATTTATAAACACAAACAAATCACCCTTTTGGGATTGAAATTTAAAATAAAAAAAGGAACAACAAAACCGCAAAAACCCGATTTAACCTCGCTATACATCGATTATTCCGATTTACTTTATTTATCTTTGTATAACGATTTAAAAAATTATAAAAATTTGAAAGAAGATTATCTGAATTTAATTAAGGGCCTGGACGAAAAGTCAATAGAATTGGTGGACAGATCGCTCAATGCTTTGCAAAACAGCAATGGCGTTGATAAATTTAAGGTTGAATATTTTGATTATGAACTCGACTTAGTCAAAAAGGCCGATATGCTTCATAATTCAATTGTGAAATTGGACGAAAATCTTTGGGCATATAAAAACTATCTGCTTTCTTACAATCTTTTTCCTTATGAAGTTTTTATAAGCAATTTCGCAAAAGAAGAATTCACTAACTTAAATCCCGAAAAATCAATCATTGACGCCGGCGCTTTCATTGGCGACAGCGCGATTGTTTTATCCGATTTAACAAACAAAAATGTCTATGCTTTTGAGCCTATCTTACCCGTATTTGAAAAGCTCAAACGGACAATCGAGCTGAATCACTTGCAAAATAAGATTATTCCCGTTAATAAATGTTTTTCAAATGAAAATAAAACAATCGAATTGCACTATGATTCGCAAGGTTTTAACGGGTGTTCGTCTCTTGATAACATTAGGCAATTCGGCGAAATTCAAGAAGCGCAAGCAATCACTTTGGATGATTTTGTAAATTCAAATAATATTGAAGTCGGTTTGATTAAAGCGGATATTGAAGGTGCGGAACAATTGCTTTTGAAAGGTGCGATAAATACCATAAAAACGCAAAGGCCGCATATGATTATCTCGATTTATCATAATATTTCGGATTATTTTAAAATTAAGCCGATGATTGAAAATTTAAACCTTAACTATAAATTTAAAATCAGAAAAGGAAATCCAAAAACCGCAATCGGCGAAACAGTCTTGATTTGCGAACCGCAAAAATAGTCTGAAATATATTGTTTTATGCCTAAATATTGAAAGTGCAGTAAGAATAGCGCAACAAGCGGCACTTTTTAAATTGTCTATGTCTTAAAAGCACATCAGGCGGCAAGAGCGCATCAAGAAAAGCACGGCAAGAAAGGCGCATCAAGAAAAGCGCATCAAGCAGCAAAAGTACGGCAAGCAATAAAAGTGCTGCAAGCGGCACTTTTTAAATTGTTCCAAATTTTTTAAAAAAATTACCATAATATAATAAAACATAATGTAACACATACGCAACACATACCGCGATTATAGATTATAAACTGCGGTATGTGTCGCGTGTGGCCATTTTATTGGCACAAATAACATGAAAAAAAAGTGTGCTTTGTTAAATATTTAGTGTTGTTTGTTACTTTGGGTGTGTTTTTGAGTGTTGGTTTTTTAAGTGTTGTTCTTTTGGGTGGTTTTTGGGTATTGGTTTTTGGGTGTTGTTTGGGTGTTAGGTTTTTAATTTGTTTTGAGATTTAATTAAATTGATTAAATTGATTAAATTAAATCAATTAAAACGGTATCTCATCGTCGTCGATGAGGTCTTGGGCAATTTCGTCTTGATTAAACGAAACTATATTGCCGTTTGAGGCGTTTGAAGCCGAGTTTGAGGCACTTTGAGGATTGGAAGCAGCGCCGTTAAAACCTGCTTGGGTGCTCATTTTTTCGATTGCGTTTGCGTTAATTTCATAGACTTTTCTATCAATGCCGTTTGGAAGTTTGAAAGAATTAACCTGCAATCTGCCTTCTACGGCGATATTGTCGCCTTGGGCAACGGTTGCGCAGATTGTTTCCGCCAATTGTCCGAAAGCAAGAACGCGAACAAGTGTCTCGTTGTTTTGGTCGAGATTAATTGTCATTGAGGCTGTTGCCATATCATTTTGAGTGAATCTTTTTTCGGGAGCCTTAACGACACTACCCGTCACAAAAGCTTTTGCAAAAGTCATCTATGCACTTTCCTTTGCTGTAAACATAACGCGAATGATTGAATCGTTGAGTCTTAATTGTCTTTTAATGTCGGCAACTTTTGAAGGGTCAACATTAATGACTTGGTTTACCATAAAGCCGTCGCTATATCCGCCAACTTCATAGGCAAGCTTTTTTCTGCCCATTTTGTCGCATTCTAAAACGCTTCCGCCAAGAGTTTTGACATATTCTTCCGTGCGAGCAACGATTTTATCCGCTTCATCATTATCCAAATTTGGCTTAATTATTGTGAATAATTCGTATTTTTTCATTTTTTCTCCTTGGTGATTGTATTATACCGCATAACTTAACATAAACACGCATCCAAAACAAGAAAAAATTTAACATAATTTAATATTACTTATTATATTCAAGAAAAATTTCTCTGACAAATTCATAACCGCGTCTGAGGCTCTCTGTTTCCATCTTTTCGTTTGGCGAATGCATCGAAAATATGTTAGCTACACCTAATAATATGGGTCTGAATTTTTTATTAAATTTATTTGTTTTATTGGCGTATATGTGCGTTTCTGCTCCTGCATGGAAGGATTGGATTTTTATATCGAGGTTGATATTTTTTGCGGCATTTTTCGCAATCTGCGCCATAGCTTGATTTTGCGACTTTTCAAAAGGCAGCATGTGGATTTTGACTTCCATTTGAGCACTCGCCAAATCTTTATATTTTTTGTTAAATTTGTCAATTTCTTTTTGAAATTTATTTAAAAGCTCCGCTTCATATTTTTTGTTTGAACTTCTCAAAGAATAATGCGCATAAGCGCTTGTATTTATGACGTTATCAGTGTTTAGGGGCATAAGAAATTTTGAATAAGGCTTTTTAATACTTTCAAAACCTTCGTTTTTTGCTTTTTCGATTAGTCTTTCAAGCCCAATATCCGCTCCCGCTACGATTGAACCGAGGTTGCATGATGTTATTGTAAAGCCGTTTTCGCTTTTATAAACGCCGTTTGGAAGCTTATCAACAAGCTTTGCGATAAGTTTTGCCGCGTTATATCTTTTTTTGTCGGCAATATCGTTTCCGCTGTGGCCGCCAAGAGCGGTTTTTAGTTCAATATCGATTTTTGTGTAACCTGCTCCCGCTATTTCAAAATTGCCCAAAGAATCAGAATCCAATACCAATACGTCTTGCGCTTCCAAGGAATCAAATTTTACGTTATTAATCCCTGTCATATTCGTTTCTTCGTCTCTTGTAAAGACAATTTCAAGCCCGCTGTGGGAGATGTTTTTGTTTTTTGATAAATAAATAGCGAGATTTAATGCCGCACTTATACCTGCTTTGTCGTCAGCTCCAAGGGTTCTTGAGCCGTCTGTTTTAATATATTTTTTATCGTCACTATAGCAAAGCTTGATTTCGCTGTTGTCTCCGACCACATCCATATGCGCAGACAAACATAACGGCGCCTTAGAAGGATTATTTGATGTCGGAGGAATCTTAACAATCACGTTTTGATAATCGTCCAAATAAGCGTTAATGCCGTTTAAATAGGTGTATTCCATAATTTGTTTTGCGACATTATGTTCATTTAAAGATGGCGATGGGATTTTAACCAAAGTTTCAAAAATACTTATTACATCCTCATTATTTTCCATAATACCCCCTTTATAATATTTATTTATACATTTTAATCATTTTAACAGCACCGTCTAAGACTTCTTGAGATTTTTGTTGAGCTTGTTTTGAACCCTTTTTAAGTACGTCATAAACATAACCAAGGTCATTTTGAAGTTCAAGCCTTTTTTGCCTTTGAGGTGCCAATGATTCGTTAATTTTTTTAGCCAGCTTCATTTTACATTGAGCACAGCCAATTGTCGCGTTTTTGCAGCCGTCACAAATTTCATCGATTTCATTTTGAGAGCCGAAAAGCTTCCAATAATCATAAACCACGCCGCAATTATCCGGATTTCCTTTGTCGTCTCGTCTCAATCTGTTTTTGTCTGTTAATGCCATTTTGACTTTGTTTTCGGTCGTTTTTTCATCGTCCGATATTTTTATATCATTGTTAAATGATTTTCCCATTTTATTCCCGTCCAAGCCCTTTAAAAGCGGGGTTTGAGTGAGTTTTGGTTTGGGTTCGATAAAATATTCGCCATAAATATTATTGAATCTTCTTGCAATGTCTCTTGTGAGCTCAACATGGGCCACTTGGTCAATTCCAACAGGCACAAAATCAGCATTAAAAGACAATATATCCGCGCTCATCAAGACGGGATAGCCAAAAAGACCATACGACAAATCAGACATATTTTCATTTTTGTCTTTCATAATTTTTGCTAAATCCTTAAGCGTCGGATCTCTTTCGACCCAATTTTGGGGCGTAATCATAGATAGATATATGTGCAATTGCGCGGTTTGAGCTACGTCAGATTGCAGATATACAACCGCTTTATTAGGGTCAATTCCTACGCAAAGCCAATCGAGCAAAACATCCAGGACATTTTGCTTCATATCTTGGGTTTGATTATATTTTGTTGTGAGCGCATGCCAGTCAGCGATTGAAAAATAGCATTCATATTCGTCTTGAAGCTTCACCCAATTTTTTAAAACTCCGAAATAATGCCCCAAATGGAGCTTTCCGGTCGGGCGCATGCCGGACATTATCCTTTGTCTTTTATTTTCACCTGTCATATTTTCGCTCATTTATTTTGAAATCTCCTTTAACAGTTCAAGCGCTTCGCTATAGTCATCATATATCATCAAAGCTTGTCTTAGATGTTCTTTCGCTTCATTAATCTTATCACATTTTATCTCACATTTTGCAAGATTTGTTAAAATTATGTGGTTTTTAGGATAAGTCTTGGCTAATTTAAAGTATAGCCCCAAAGCGTCGTGGTAATTTTGCTCTTTCAAATAGCAAAATGCAAGCATATTGATTAATTCGTCGTCTTGATTTTTTGAAATTATATCTTGCAGAAAGTCTTTTGCGACGTCATATTTTTCAATTTTGAAATAATATTTTGCAAGATGATTTTGGGCAAGATAGTTGCCGGGGTCTTTTTTAATTGCCATATTTAGGTATTTATATGCGTTTTCATAGTCATTTTGCTGGGTATAAACATTACCCAAAAAGGCGAGAGCATCAACATCATCAGGGTTTAATTCAATTGCTTTTAAAAGTGCGGTTTTAGATTTTTCAACTTCGCTTAACATAAGATAGCAAACGCCCAAGGAATAGTAAAATTCGCTCACGTCGTCTTCGAGCTTGATTGCTTCAAGCATCTCATCAAGCGCCCATTCATAGCAATTCATCTTCAAATACAATACGCCCAAATCCTTGTGCGCATAAGGATTGTTAGGTTCAAGCGTGATACATTTTTTAAACATTTCAACCGCATTATCATAATCTTCCATCTGAACATAGTTGAAAGCAAGATTATAGTAGACTTCGACGTCGATTTTGCCCCGTTTAACCAATATATCAAACGTTTCGATTGATTCTTTGCAGAGGTTCAATTTTCGAAGAAGCGCACCTTTTTTCTTTATTAAATCGCTGTTTTTATCGTCAAGCACCAAAAGCTCGTTTATCACTTCAAGCGCCTGTTGATTGTATTCAAGCTTTTCCAAGATGTCAATATAAGTCAGAGAATAGTTGAGATTATTGGGATAGAGCATCTTGAGGTTTTTATACATCACACAAGCGTTTTCATAATCGCCCGATTTCAAGGTGCAATTAGCAAGGCTTGAGAGCATTGTGATTGTCGGTTCTATCTTATAGGCGATATTAAGATATTTTTTTGCTTCTTCATAGTTTTCTTGCGCCTGATATAAAACGCCGAGGTTAAAGCACGTCAGAGCGTTGTTTTGGTCAAGTTCATAAGTGTTAAGTAAGACTTCTTTTGCTTTTTCAATTTCATTTAAGTTCATATAGCACGAAGCAAGGCTGTTTAAAATTGAAATATTAGAGCTGTCAAGCTCTCTTGCCTTTAAAAGATAGCCAAGAGCTTGATTGGGCTCTTTTTTGAGCATATATGAAGTCGCAATTATATAATATAGTGAATAATCCGGCTCTATCATCGGGTTTGAGAGCGCTTTTTCGGCTGTTTGAATGGCTTCATCGATTTTGTTAAATTCTACATAAATCATCGAAAGATTTTTATAAGCATCAAGATATTGCGGGCGAATTTCGATGACTTTTTTGAAAATCTCAGCTGCGTCTTCCTTTTGCCCGATTCGATTATGGCAGCATCCAAGATAAAACAAGCTCAGCGCGTTTGATGGCTCTAATTCGATTATTTTTTCAAAATATTCTTTGGCTTCAATTGGCTTGTCGAGGTTAATCTCGCACAGCCCAAGGTTTTTTAGAGCCTCAATATTGCCCTTATCTTCGTCTAAAATTTCTTTTAAAATCCCTTTTGCTTTGTCATAGTCTTCTTTTTGAATCAAATCCAAAGCCATATCCAATTTATCATTAATGTTTTTCATAGGATAATTATAGTATAAAAAAATCAGAAAATCGTGTGCTTGGAATTTTGCATTTTGATATGGTGTTTGGAAATTGTGTTGAAAAGCAAACTGAAAATGTGCTTTTTGTAAATATTAAACCACTCCGCCAAATTTTTTATATAATTCCATAATTTCATCATCAACCTTAACTCCGTGGACAAGTTGAGAATATACTTCCGCAACAAATTCTTTGGGTGATTCTTTTGCGTAGGATGAGATTTTTCCTATAATATCCTGTTTGGAATTAAACAGCTCCAAAAGTTCTTCTGCGCCTTTAGCAAGCTTCTCGGGCCTTTGTCTTGAGGTACCTAAGGATTCATAGAGTTTTAAATTTTGCATATTATGTCGGTGCTGTAAATGCCCCATCTCATGGGTAATTATCGAATATGTTCCCCCACGCCAAGCAGTTGCGTCATTTTCATCAAATTTGAGCTTGCTGCAAGTATCGAATATTCTTTTGGTACTTATCCCTTTTATAAATTCATTTTGCGCTTCTTCTGTCATATTAGAATTTCTGACAGTTTCTATTACCGTATTTTTAAGATCGTTTATTATGCTTTTTGTTATTTGCATAGTACCGTAGCAATCCATACTTCCGCCAGCTTCACCAATCTCGCCTGATTTGAAAGCAAATTCACCTATATCATCAATATAAGAAATCTTTTTTGGCATAACTATTTGACCTTTGGACTTTGCTTTATTTGCACACATTGTCAAACCTTCGTTTATCCAGTTTACAACATCTAAATCCTCGTTTTTAAAGCCTTCATAGTGCTTTATCCCGAGTGTCTTTGTGCCGTATTCGATTGCTTCATCTAATGTTTTAGCTTCTCTAAAATTAATTGTTTCGCTTAATTTTAAAATGTTGGGCATTTTTTTGTTTCGAAGTATAATGCCGCCGACAGCCAGTGCCGTCACACCCACAGCCGCCGCAACGGAAATGCCTTTTATGACTTTTGAAGATGTTGTTTGTTCTTTTTTGGCTTCCGTTTTTGGCGTTTGTTTGACGCTGTTGATATAATTGGTATTGACGCTGCTTAAAATTTTTGTTTCCATATATATATTAAAACATTTTCCTGAAAAAAATTGCCTAAATAATTGTGCATTTTTTGTTAGAGTGTGGTTTTGGCAGGGTAGGATTAAAGTGGGGCTTAGAATTTAGCGTGAAAGCGTAATTTTCTGTCCGCATGAAGCGTTTCAGGGTCTGATTAGGTATAGTAATTCATAAAAAAGTGACTGTCACCCTGAACTTGATTCAGGGTCTCTTCACCTTGGATATATCTATCTCAACAGATTGCGGGTCGGAGCCCGCAATGACGGAACGACATATAGGACTTTTCCATGTGCACTTAATGAAAGCAGTGCCGGAAGGGGTTGTCTGAGCGCACCCGAGACGAGCGAGGTCTAGAGCGCTTGTGCGCTCTAGACCTCGCTCGTCTCGG
>CANQLJ010000014.1 GCA_947624685.1 Candidatus Gastranaerophilales bacterium
GTATCGCAAGAGGGAATCGTACAGTTGATGCAAGTCTTCTTTTTCTTCCAGCATAATTTGCAGTTATCATTAACAATGTCTTTGCAATCTGCGGTGATGTCTGAACCTCCCGAGGAAGATGCGCCGATTGTGGTACCGCTTGATTTAACTTTTTTTGTTATGATCGGCGCAAAAGCCGAAGCTATGCAGGATATGACGATTAAACTTACCAATAATTCCACAAGCGAAAAGGCTAAATGTTTTTTAACAAAATTTTTTATATTATTCTTAATAATACCAAAACTATTTTTAGACAACATATTTACTCCTTTTGTTGTATACATACAACTAATAAATGTAATATACCAACTAATATGTATGTATGCAACGAAAAAATGAAAAAAGTTTACAATTGACAAAAAAATTGGGTGAAGTTATAAGAGAAACAAGAAAAGAGCAAAAGCTCTCCTGCACTAAATTTGCCTATCAATTTGATATTGACAAGGGAAACTTAAATCGAATTGAAAACGGGCTTATAGATTGCAAATTTACGACATTGTGGAAAATTTCGGAAGCTTTTAACATTAAATTATCCGTCTTAATAAATATTCTCGAAAAAAAAATGGGCAAAGACTTTAAAATAATGGACGAATGAAAGCATAGGCAATTTTTTTAACAAAAAATGTGTGGTATTATAAAATTGAAATATTTTTTAACATAACGAAACGAAAGACGAAACCAAAGGATTAAATTTTGGAATTTAATTTTGATAAAACCACAAATGAATTTTTAAAAACCCTCATATTATGCGCCAGAGAGCAAAATATTGAGATTTTTTTTGTGGGAGGAATAGTCAGAGACAATGTTTTAAATATCCAGAATGACGAAATTAAAGATATTGATTTAATTGTGGCGCATGATGCAATTAAATTTGCAAAGACTTTAGAAAAAAAATCAAGCCAAATAAAGATAAAATCAATTCACAAAGATTTTTCGACGGTTAAAATTAAATATAAAAATAAATGTTATGACCTTGCTTCAACAAGAAGCGAAACATACCCTTATAGCGGCTGTTTGCCAAAAGTGACGGATATTGGAGTAGACATAAAAAAAGACAGCACGCGAAGGGATTTTACGATTAATTCTCTCTATTGCAAATTAGATATTAAAAACAACAAAATAACATACAAATTAATCGATTTGGATAACATAAAAGGGCAAAAAGATATTAAATCAAAGACATTAAGGGTATTGCACGACAAAAGCTATATCGATGATCCCACAAGAATAATCAGAGGCTTAGGGTTTAAATATCGCTTTGGCTTTGATTTTAGCGAACACGACAAAGAATTAATCGAACAATATTATAATATAATTAATGATGATATGAGGCAAAATCAAAGCAAGGATAGAATCTTGAGCGTTTTTAAAAAAGTTTTTGATAACGAAAAACAAGATAAGATATTTAATGAAATTATAAAAAAGAAATACTATAAAATACTTTATAATGATGAATTAAATGTGGATTTTAAAAAGATTAATAATATTATAAAAATGTTTGATTTGGATGATGATAATTGCCCCAAAAGCGAACAGAAGGCGGAATTTTATTATAATATAATTAAAAATGAAGAAATTGAAAAGCACGATTTTGGGCTGTTAATTGAAATTGAGAAGTTTTTTTCAAAGCTTAAAAAAAGCCAAATCGCTTATTATTATTATAAAACGGAAGATAAAAGCGCATTAGATTATTCAAAATTAAAAAAAATCGAACTTTTTATAAGCGCAAAGACGCTTCTGGAGGAAGGATATGCGCAAGGAAAAATAATTGGCGAAATATTAAATGATTTATTAAAAGAAAAATTCAACAACCCCAAAACCTTATCCACAAAGGAAAAGGAGCTATGCTGGGTCAGGAAAAATTATCCCGTAATTTAGTGAATTGTGAAGTTTTGTAACAACTACATCAAATAAAGGATTCAAAAAGGCAATTTTTTAATTCAAAAAAACTTTATTTAATTGTAGGGATATAAAACACACACATGTTACACATTAAACCAATGAAAAGAGGGTTATTATGGGATGGGTTACGCTATCTTTAAGGAAGTCTGAACTTAAGCAGACAAAAACTTATTATCAACAAGAACTTCTCGATATTGCGAGAGAAAAAAGGTCGTTGGACAGGCAGCTTAAGTATGATCAAACCTGTGTCCAAAACAAAATGAAAAAGGCGCTAAACGGTATCGAAGATGCCTATAGCGAACAAAGAGACACAGCAAGAGAAAGTGCTCGACTGGCAGCGCAAGACGGAAATGATGTCGAATATGACAGATTACAAGAAGTCTTAGACGACATGAAACAAAAGTATGAATCTATGACAAACGATGAAACGGAGTACTGGGAAGAAAGTTTGTCAATGATAGAAGAAGAAGCAAATCAAAGAGAAACCGAGCTTGACCAACGTCAAGTCGAAGTTGAAACACAACTTGAAGTAATCAACTCCGAAATGGAAGCAGTATCAAGCGCAGTAAGCTCTGATGTACAAAGCTCAACAATAAAATTATCATAGATTAAATAATTAACTCATCTTTGATAGTGTAACATGTGTTAAAAAAAGCGAAGTTTTTAACTAAACTTCGCTTTTTGCTTTTATTTCGGAAATTGTGTGTGTATTAATTATTTGCCCAATCTGCCTAAATATTTCTAAACTGCCTATTGTTCATCAAGTAAATTATAAATATCATTTAATCTTGATTGACTTTGCGCTACGGCTGATTTTAATGTCGATATAGCAGCGCTTCTGTCTGAATCATATTGGCCTTTAGCTTCTTCATAGGCTTCTTTTGCTTGTTGAATTTTTTCATCTTGCATTGCAACTTGGTTTTCAAGTTCTTCTTTTTGGGCGTTTAGTGCTTCTAATTCGCCTTGTAATGTTTCAAGTTCGCCTTGAGCAGTTGTAAGTTTTTCTTCTGCTTCTTCTGCCTTGGTTTGAGCTTCTTCAAGTTCACCTTGAGCTTTTTCCAGTTCGCCTTGTAATTTATCGGCCTCAGCTTGAGCTTCTTCGGCTTGGCTTTCAAGTTCTGCTTTTTGAGCCTCAGCTTGAGCAATTTCATCCGCATTTGTTTGAACTTGGTTTCCGTCTTCATCTTCTTCAAATTCCGGTTCCGGAATTTCAACAGCGTCGGCTTGAGCTTGTAATTCCGTAGCATTATTTTGCGCTTCAGTATGTTGAGTTGTTAAATCATCAACTTTTGTTTGAGCGTTATTTACTTCAAGGTCTGCTTGATTTTTTTCTTGTTCAGCCGTTGCAACTTCGCCTTCTTTAGCTGCGACTTCGCCTTCTTTAGCTGAAATTTCACCCATTACGGCATCTAATTCTTGGGCCAAACCTTCATCTTTTTCTGCAACTGCGTCGGTATATGCTTGTTGAAGACCATCGACGTTTTCTTTTGCTTCTTTCATTTCGGGGGCATTACCTGAAATAACGTCTTGGAGTTGTTGTTTTTGTCCGTCCAATACGCTTTCGCCTTTAGTTTTAGCTTCTGTTAATTCTTTGGCGCTTGCGTCGCTTTTAACTTCGGGGACGGAATCTTTAGCGCTTTTTCCCGCAAAATCGTCTTTAACGGATGTTTGATTGTCTTTTGAATGGTCAACAACTTCAACGCCGTTTGCAATAGCTTGTTGCTTCAATTTATCCATTTCAGCGGCAATTTCATCATTTGTCATATCTCTGCCGACTTTTTGGCCGCTTGAGGAAGCTGTTTTATCTGTTGCCGTTTTGTCAGCTGCCGTTTTATCGGTTGCTGCCTTTTGGGTTGCGTCCTTATCGGATGTTTTATCGGAAGTTTTATCGGAAGCTTTTGAGCTGCCCGATGCTTTTGATGATCCGCCCGAGCCTCCCGAGCCTGCGCCTGCAGCTTGTTTTTGGCTTTGGTCATATTCGTTATTTGGGTATTGCGGATTTACGCCGCTTCCTTCGTTATTACCGTTTAATTTTTCGGAAGTCGATTCTTTGTCTTCTTCATCTTGAAGATTCATGCTTCTTAATGAACCCAAGATGTCGCCTGCTGAAAAGTTATCGGAATCGCCGTCATAACCGCTTGCGCTTTTGTAATAGTTTGTTAATTCATCCATATCAAGGTCATTTGACCCGTCGGAATCTAATTGGGCACGAAATTCACCGGATGTTTGTAAATCGTTCATAAAATCAGCCATAAATTGCGCATCATACATATCTTGTTCGCTAACTTTAGAGCCGACGGTGAGTTTTCCGTCCTTAACTTCCATATTCGACATAATGCTTGAATCAACATTAATGCCGTTTAAATCGACGCCTATTTCTTTTAAATAATCTTGAAAAGCGTCGCTATGAGTTGCGATTTTGACATTTTTAGTATTTCCTTCATCGCCGTAATTTTTGGCTTGTTTTTTGTACCATTGTTCAAAACCGTCCCTGAGTTGACTGTAGCTGATATTTTTGCTCATAATACACCTCACTATTTCCTGTATGTTACAGATTACGACAGATTTTACAACCAACTTTAGTGTTTTTTAATGAAATGTTACAATTCTTAATATCCGATTTTATTTTTCGCGTCTTTCGAATATCAAAAATAAGTAGTCATTATCGGGCGAGCTTATTGCTTTTGCAACATTATCTTCAAACAAAACATCATAATATTTGTTTTCGATTTTCTTATATCCGACAATAGAATTTAATTTATATTTGAAATTAACCGCCGCAATAATATTATAAAGGGTTTTTGATTTTAGGGCATCAAATAAAATTTTTGATTGATTGGATGATAAATCCGCTTTTTTAAAGTTTATTGTTCGAGCATATTTGGAATAATTTTGCCAGGAAGCACATTTAGCGACACTTTTTCTTGATATTGGCTTAGAATTTTGTTTATCAATTATTATAACAAGCCTTTGGGGCGTTTTTAAATTGAGCTCATTGTTGATTTTATCTAAAAGATAATCGTTTATTTTTGTTTCGTTCAGATAATCGCTTGTCATCATTCGAGCGTTATTATTTGTGATTTTATCGTTTGAAGATAAAATTTTATTCATTAAAGATTTTTTTGACGACTCTTTTAAATAATCATAATCAAAATCCAAAAACCGATATTTTCCCCAGTATAATTTTGCAAAATGCCCCATATAAGGCATGATTATTAAATCTTTTTTTGTAAATTTATTTTTCTTAAAAAAAACATTAATCGGGTTTAATACCGCATCGGACTTGTTTATTGAAATATCAAAAGAATTTATATTGGGACTCAGTATTTGAATTAAAAACAAAAATAAAATCATCGAAATTTTAAGATTTTTGTTTTTTATGGAAAAAATGCCATAGCATAAAATAATTAAAAATAAAATATAAAAATCTATTGTGTAAATTGGCTCTACGGGCAGACTCTGTTTTAAAAACAAAATCAAAAACACACAAAAATCAATTGAAGAAATTAATATCAAAGTTCTTAAAAAATTATTTTTAATTAATGTTTTAATCAAATAAAAAGCAAATAATATAATTGGTACAAAGCTTGTAAAGAATATGATACAGAGGATTTTTACGGTATTTATGTTTGTTATATCGGAATTTAAAAAGAAGCTGTAAATTATACCAATGAGGCTTTTTGTCTGAAAATCGGGAGCGCTGAAGCTAAGGTATGGCGTTATATATTCACTTATCAAAAGATAAAAAGAGCTGAAATTAAGAGCGATTGAGTCATAGTTATTCGGAATTATATAATTAAGATTTCTGACATATTGGATAATTAATATCGGAAAAACAACCACAAAAGAAATTAAAGACGAATAAAAAAGCTTTTTTGTATACCTTGTCATTTTTTTATTTTGCTGATTTTTGCCGTTAATAAAATATAATACAAAAAGCTGCGCTAAAACATAAATAAAACCGAATGTATCGGTAAATATCATAAGAGCGTTTGAAAAAGCCAGAGGAACGAAGGTTTTTTTGGATTGGAATTTAATAAAATCATAGAGAAAATATATTGCCGTTAATTTTATCAAAAGACTGAGACAAAAAGGGCAAATGAGGCTTGTATAATAAAGAAAAAAATGATTAACGCACAAAATTAAAGCCAAAAATAAACCAAACTTGATGTTTTTAATCTTTTTTCCCACAAAAAACATCATTATAACGCACAAAAAAGATATTATTGTGTTTAGAATTTTAACCAAAAAACCAAACCTAAAAAACGCGCCAATAAGGTAATATAAAGGCAAATTCGTGTCATAAAGCGCGCATTGTTTAATTATTCCCAAAGGGAAAAATGCTCTCATGATAGAAAGGCTTTTAAAACTAACCGGATTAATTTCGGCAAAATTAATCATATAGCCTAACTTAAAGATAATAAAAACCGAAAACAACACCCCAAATATATAAAGCAGATTTTTATTTATGTTCATAGAAACAGTATATATTTTTAGTTTTTAAAAATCAATCAGAAAGTTTTCAAAGATTTTAGAGAAATTCTCAGTCGCAAAAACTCTTTTTAAAGATTTGAATATTATTTTCATCATCCGCCCAAACTCCTTTTAAAGTATCATCAGGTTTTGATAGAATCAAAGCATAATAGTCTTTAAGCCAAGGTGTGTCATAATATTGCGCTACATAAGAATCATTGTCTTGGGACTTATATTTTTTTTGTTTTTTATCAAAATTAGATTTCATATAATCCAAATCTTTAAACATATCAATTGCATCTTTTGGATTGAGTATGGCTTTGATTTCATCGGGCAAGGTGTTATATTTTTTAAGATAGTAAGCAGTTGAAGCCCCAAAAGAAACCGTATCTTTAGCTAAATTCAAATTTGGCTTTAAATAATAGCTATTTGAATCTTTTTTTACATTGGGAATCTTTCTGACGCCAAAAGTATGCCAAAAATCAACATGCGCAATTTTCATTTCAACACAATCTTTCTTATTAATTATCCTTACAACACAACTATTTTATGAACTTATTCTATAGGATAATTCTATCAAATTTTTTAAAAAAATTCCATAATTTATATAAAGTATTACAAAACTAAATATGGTATAAAATACACTTGTTTCGCGCCTTTTGACCCAAGCATCCCTATTGAAGTAAATATATTTTGATGATTTAATTAGTGTGTTATGAAGATTTTGCACTTGGGCGATTTGCATATCGGGAAAAAATTAAATGACTTTTGCCTTCTTGATGATCAAAAATTTGTTCTCACTCAGGCAATTGATTTAATAAAGCGCGAAAAAATCGACGCTGTTTTTATCTGCGGAGATATTTTTGATAAACCCGTAGCGCCAATCGGGGCACTTGAAGTTTTTAATTGGTTTTTAGATAGTATTGTAAAATTAAATATAAAAATATTTATAATTTCAGGCAACCACGACAATATCGATAGAATCTCTTATCTATCCGATTTATTAAAGAAAAATAATATTTATGTCGCAAAGAATTTCTCAGGCAAAATCGAGAAAGTCTCGCTTGATGATGATGTTGATATTTATCTTCTGCCCTATTTATACCCCGCAATAATTAGAAAATATTACCCAAACAACGAAATAAAAACCTATAATGATGCAATAAAAATAATTGTTGACGATATTAATTTAGATAAAAATAAGCTCAATTTCATTCTCGCACATCAATTTGTGACATCAAAAAACAATTCCTCAATAACGTCAAACAGTGAAACAAAAAGTGTCGGCGAAATTGATAATATAAGCTATGAAATTTTTAAAAATTTTGATTATTGCGCGCTTGGGCATCTTCACTGTCCCCAAAACGTTGGGGATGATAAAACATATTATTGCGGCTCGATATTAAAATATTCTTTCAGCGAAATTAATCAAAAAAAGAGCTTTAGAATAATTGAAATTGACAAAAATAAAAACATCAGTTTTTCAAATCACAAAATCGATTTTTTGCACGATATGAAAGAATATAAAGGATATATTGACGAATTTTTGGATGAAAAGTTTTATTCAAAAATAAATACGGATGATTTTATTCATTTTACGCTGTTGGATGAATATGTAATTAATGCTAAAAAGAAACTCTCTTTGATATATAAAAATATATTGTATCTTGATTTTGAAAACACATTTACAAAAAGCCTTCAAAAAAATCTAAATCCTAATATTACAAACAACAAGACAATTTATGAACATTTTTGTGATTTTTATTTAATGATGCAAAATGAAAACCCCGACGACAAAAAACAAAAAATCATAAAAGATGTTTTAAATTCTGTTTCAAAGGAGGCCATATAATATGCGCCCTTTGAAATTAATTATGCAGGCATTCGGTGCTTTTAAAGATTATGTTGAAATTGATTTTGAACGCTTGGGGCAAAACAATATCTATTTAATCTCAGGCGTCACAGGTTCGGGCAAAACAACGATATTTGACGCAATTTGCTACAGCCTTTTTAATAACCCGAGCGGTTCTAATCGCCCGACAACAAGCCTCAAAAGTCATTTTGCAAATGATGAAACAGAAAGCTTTGTTGATTTTAGTTTTTTATATAAAGGCGAAATTTACAGAATAAAAAGATACCCTTCATTTGAAAGAAAAAAAGCCAAAAAAGAAGGCTTTATAACCCAAAGCGCAAAAGCCGAGTTATATCTTCCAAACGGCAAGATAATTGAAAAAGTAAAAGATGTTGATAATTATATAAAAGAACTTCTAAACCTTGATATTGACCAATTTTGCCAAATTGCACTTTTGGCCCAAGGGGAATTTTTGAAACTTTTAAATTGCGACACAAATCAAAGAGGAGAAATATTCAGAAACATCTTTAAAACATTTGATTATGCAAAATTTCAGCTTGTTTTAAAAGACAAAATGCTTGAATATAAAAAACTATATGAAAATACTAAAAATTCGATTCTACAATATATTAAAGATATAACAGTCGATGATGAAAAAATTAATCATCTAAAAGAAAACTATTGCCAAAATAATTGTTTTGATGACTTAAATCAATTGATTCAATTGCTTGATGAATATTGCAAAAAAGACGATTTAAAATTAAATAGCATCAAAAATGAAATTGAAAAAATAAACAATGAAATTAATCAAAATAGAATTGAATTTGAAAAAATTCAAAATAAAATAAACCTCGAAAATCAAATCAATCTCCTTCAAGCAAAGCTCAAACAAGACGAATCGGAATTTGAAAACCTAAAAAAAGATTATTTAAATTCTCAAAACAAAAAAGAAGATTTAGAAAATCTCATCGTCGAATTTGAAAAAACAAACGACCAATATAAAAAATCTCTGCTTTTAAAAGACCTGAGCCGACAAAAAGAATTTTTCGAAAATAAAAAAGAAGAAATATTTAAAAGACAAAAAGAACTTCAATATAACTTTTTAGTTTATAAATATAACATCAAAAAAACTTCTCAAAATGAGCTTTTAAAATTGCAAAATGAATTTTTGACTGTTCAAGCGCAATCTAAACAAGCAAGCGATGAATATGAAAAAAACTATTCAAAATACTTCTCCCTTCAAGCTGGTATCATCGCTCAAACCCTCAGGGAAAATTCCCCATGCCCGATATGCGGCTCATTAATTCACCCAAACCCCGCAAAATTAGATAAATGCGAAAAAAATCTCACAAAAGAACTTTTGGATAATCAAAAAGAAAAGAGCGAAAACCTGAAAACAAAGATGTTTGAACTGTCTAAAAATTGCAAAGTCCAAAAAGAAAAGCTCGATAAAATTTCTTTGGATTTTGATAAATTATCAAAAGAATATGATATTAAAATTGACGAAATTGAAGCGGATGATAGCCCAAAAAGCAAATATATCGTTGATTTTGAAAAAGAAATTAAAGAAAATGAAAAAAATCATCTTGAGATTTTAAATGAACTTAATTCAATCATTTCAAAAATCGAACTTATCCGAAATGACCTTAAAACAACCGATATTGAAGCAATTTTAAATAATCATAAAAAACTTGAAGAAAATATTAAAAATTTAAAAACCCAAATTGAAACAATCGAAAACTCTTATCATAAATCAAATATCGAAATTAATTCTCTAAAATCAAATATAAACTTGCTTTTAGAGGAATTTAAAAAACTCCCCGAGAATGAAACAAATATTGATGAAATTTTAGAAAAAAATAAAATTCTAGAACAAAAGCTCCTTAATTTAAACCATGAAATAGAAAAAATAATGTCAACCAAAAGCCTAAACGAAAAGACGCTATTGTCAATCACAAAACAAAACAAAGAATTTATTAAAATCGATGAAATATACAAAAACCACAAAATTCTCTCTGATTGCGCAAATGGCACACTAACCGGAAAAATCAGGCTCGCTTTTGAACAATATATCCAAGGCTATTACCTTGATATGGTGCTTTTTGAAGCTAATAAAAGATTAAAAGTTATGTCAAAAGGCCAGTTTGAGCTTTTAAGAGTAAAAGATAGTCTAAATATGCAATCAAAAACAGGGCTTGAACTTAATGTTATGGATTATCATACCTTTAAACAGAGAAGCACAAAGACCCTCTCGGGCGGCGAAAGCTTCATGGCGGCACTATCGCTTGCCTTAGGATTATCTGATTGCGTTTCGGGGTTTTCAAGAAGTGTTGAACTTGATTCATTGTTCATTGACGAAGGCTTTGGAACGCTCGATAGCGAATCGCTTGATTTAGCAATGGATGTAATATTTAATCTCACAAACAACAATAAATTAATCGGGATAATTTCTCATATCGAAGACTTAAAATCAAGAATCCAAAACCAAATTACAACAATAAAATCGCCAAACGGTTCAAGTGTTGATATAAATTTTTAGTATTATAATAATTTTAGATATTACTTTTAAAATAAAAGGAAAAAACCGATGCAAAACACAAGAAAAATCACAAATGACCTATATTTTATAGGTGCGCAAGATAAAAAACTAAATATCTTTGAAGCATTATACCCATTAACCGATGGCATGGGCTATAATTCATATCTTTTAATTGACGATAAAACCGTTCTTTTTGATACGGTCGATAAAAACTGCGAAAGCCAATTTTTTGAAAATTTAGACTATCTTTTAAAAGACAAACCTCTTGATTATTTTATCATTAATCATTTAGAACCCGACCACAGTGCATTAGCTAAAAAAATAATCGATAAATACCCAAACATTAAAATTCTTTGCAACCAAAAAGCAAAAGATATGTTATTTCAATTTTTTGAATTTAACAATGACAGCTTAGAAAATAATTTTCAAATAATAAAAGAAAATGACACATTAAAAACTCAACATCACGAATTTACTTTTTTGATGGCGCCGATGGTTCATTGGCCCGAAGTTATGGTGACATATGATAAAACCGAAAAAATCCTATTCAGTGCTGATGCTTTTGGGTCTTTTGGAACGCTTGACGGCAATATATTTGATGATGAAATAAATTTCAAAGAAAAAATCGACGAATACAGAAGATATTATACAAATATCGTGGGTAAATTCGGCCCTCAAGTTAATGCTTTATTAAATAAAGCCGCAAACATTGATATAAAAATGCTTTGCCCGCTGCATGGGTATATAATAAAAGAAAACATAGGTAATATAATTGAATTATATAAAAATTGGGCAAATTATACCCCAGAAATTAAATCATTATATATAATTTATGCAAGCATCTATGGTGCAACTCAAAATGCCGCTTATTGTTTAGCAAATGCACTAGCTCAAAACGGAATAAAAAATATAAAAATAGATGATGTAAGTTTAAAAGACACAAGCTACATCATTTCAAACGCTTTTAAATATTCTCATATCGCGCTTTTAGCTCCGACACACAATAACAACATTTTCCCGAAAATGAACTATGTAATTGATGAATTAATCAATCATAATTTGCAGAACAGGACTTTTGCACTTGTTCAAAACGGTTCTTGGGCGCCAAATACAATTAAATCAATCACAACAAAACTTGAAGCGATGAAAAATATTAAAATCTTGGATAATTCCATAACCGTTAAATCAGCTCTAAAATCAAATCAAGAAAATGAAATCGAAGTATTAGCACAGGCTATAGCCCAAGATATAAATACAAATATATAAAATCTTAAAAGTTACTTATTAATCAATTCTTTTAGCTTATATGCCGCTGTCAAAATCGGATCAATCGAACTTGAAAATGGCGGTGCATAGGCTAAATCAAGATGTAATAATTCTTCGACCGTGAGCCTTGATTGAAGGGCAGATGTCACGGTATTTATCCTTTGAGCAATGTTATCAACACTTCCTAAGGCCTGCGCTCCTAATAATTCTCCGCTTCTTTTATCCGCAACAAGTTTTATGGTGAGCTTTTGAACGTTTGGCATATACCCTGCTTTGTCGTTTTTTGTAACTGTTGAATAGACGGGTTCAAGGTTTATTTTATCCTGATAAATCATTGCTTCTTGCATCGACAATCCGGTTTTTGAAATAGTATAGTCAAAAAACCTTGTGATTGTTGATTTTAAGACACCATCGAAATTTTCAAAACTTTCATCATTCACCGCATTAATCGCAGCAACTCTTCCTTCTTTATTTGCAATTGTTCCAAGCCCGATATAAGTCGGCTGGCGAGTAATAATACAGTATTTTTCCGCACAATCCCCGCAAGCATAGATATTCGGGATATTTGTTCTCATTTTATTATCTACTTTAATTGCTCCTGTTGGACCAAGCGTTATCCCAGCGTTTTTAGCTAATTCGACATTTGGCTTGGCGCCAGTTGCCAAAACACAAAAATCCGCAAAAATCTCTTTTCCTTCTTTTGTTGAGGCGCTTTTAAATTTATTATTTTCATCAACATTAAACCTTGTAATATAATCATCAAGAACAAGTTCGATTTTATTTTCACACTTATTTAAAATAATATCTTGAATCGCAAAAGAAAAATCATCATCAAAATCACTCAGGACTCTGTCATTTTTCTCCACAACCACAACTTCTAGCCCGTTTTTAATAAACGCTTCAATAAGTTCAATTGCGATATATCCCGCTCCTATTATTAAGACTCTTTTTGATTCTTTGGTGATTTTTTTAATGTCAACGCCTGATTTAAGGCTTCTTAAAGTAAAGATATTATCGGCCGAGATATTTTCAATATTGGGTAATTGCACATGGGCACCGAGCGCTAAAATTAGTTCGTCATAAAAAATCTGATTACCGTTAATCAAAATCGAATTTCTGTCGGGGTAAATTTCCTGTGCCTCATGGTTTAAAAAAACTTCAATTCCGTTTTCAATGAATTGCTCCGGGGTTCTAACTATTAGTTTATTTATATCATCAACACTTCCTTCAATAAAATACGGCAAACCGCACAAAGAATAAGCTATCTCGTTTGTTCTTGTGTATAGTTCAATATGATCTTTAGGTTCAAGCCTTTTTGCTTTCGCGGCAGCTTTTGCGCCTGCAGCGCCGCCGCCTATTATAATTATTTTTTTCATGGTAAATTTATTTTACAAAAAGGAGATAAATTTTGTATCTGACAGGCGGGCAATTTAAAGGGCAAAAAATCGAAGTTCCCAAAAACGTTAAACCCACTCTTTCAAAAGTTAGAGAAAGCGTTTTTAATATATTATCGCAATATGAATTTAAAAATAACACATTTTTAGATATGTTCTCAGGAAGCGCCATTATAGGTCTTGAAGCACTTTCAAGAGGCTATAGAGTAAAAGAACTTGAAATAAACCCAAAAACCGCCAAGATAATTAAATCAAACTATGAAAAATTAAAATTAAAAGCGGATTTAACAATCTGTAACAGCCTCAATTATAAAACACAAGAAAAATATGACATAGTTTATCTTGATCCACCCTGGGA
This sequence comes from Candidatus Gastranaerophilales bacterium, assembly GCA_947624685.1. Classification (GTDB taxonomy): domain Bacteria; phylum Cyanobacteriota; class Vampirovibrionia; order Gastranaerophilales; family Gastranaerophilaceae; genus RUG14156. Next base: position 13,824 of record CANQLJ010000014.1, read on the forward strand.
AATGGATTACAAAAATATCATAAAAAAAGCTTATGAACTTGTTTCATCAAACGGGATAATCATTGTCGAATTTGACACAACAAAAAACATCAATATTAAAGAAATATTGAATGAGATTAACTTAGATTTAGAAATAATAAAAGATAAAAAATATGCTCGTGTGGGTCTAATCTTTCTAAAAGCCAAAGCACAATTCAGCAGCGATAAAACATCTTAGCCGATTTTTGGAACCTTAAAGAAATCTCCTTCAACATCGGGTGCATTTTGCATCAATTCTTCCTGAGTGTTTTCATAGATTATTTCATCTTCTCTTAAGACATTAGAAAAATCAATCGCATGATACATTGGTTCAACCCCTGTTGTATCAACTTCATTCATCTTTTCAACATGGACTAACACATCGCCTAATTGATGAGTGAAAAGTTCTTTTTCTTCTTGCGACAACTCCAGTCTTGCAAGTTTTGCAACATGTTCAACATCTTTTATTGTAATCATAAATTTTTCCTTCGTTAATAATTAATAACTTAACAAAAATCTAAACATATTGCAATTTTTTATTAAGTTAATTTATAATTAAAATAATGGATAAGGAAAAGAGCATCTTAATAGTTGAAGACCATGCGCTTACGCTGTTTGCGCTTAAGACGACCATATCTACGCTGGATTTTGTGAAAGATATATTTGAAGTGCAAAGCGCAAAAAACGCTTTTGAGGTTTTGAAAAAAAACAAAATCGATTTAATTATTCTTGACTTGGGGCTTCCTCAAATAGACGGTATTGAAGCTTTAAAGACAATTCGAGAAACAAACAAAGATGTAAAAATAATTATTCTGACATCTCATTGCGAAAAAGAAGAAGTCCTAAAATGTCTTGAATCGGGGATTAATGCCTATTGTACAAAAGACATAAAGCCCGATAAGTTATGTGAAGTTGTAAAAGATGTCATAAACGGCTCAATTTATTTCGACAAAAGTGTTTCATCGTTTGTAATGCAATCGGCATTTAAAAAAGAAAACACCATAGATAACGTTTCAATAAAAGATTGTTACAATTTGACTACTCAAGAAAAACGAGTATTAATATTATTAGCAAGCGGATTAAACAATTCGCAAATTGCAAAAAAATTAACCATTTCAATAAACACCACAAAAGTTCATGTTTGTTCGATTTTGCAAAAAATGAATGTATCAGACAGAACCCAAGCAGCCATCAAAGCAATTAGAGAAAATCTTATAAATTAAGGAATAAAATGACATCATTAGCAAAAATCTTAATAATTGACGACAATTCAAAACTGATGGAAGACACCCTTCCGATGTATGGTTACGAAGTGAAAGCCGCTCATGACGGGCTTATGGGATTAAAGATTTTAGATGAAGATAATAGTTTTGATTTAATTTTATTAGATATTGTAATGCCGAACCTTGACGGCTGGCAAACGCTTAAAGCAATAAGACAAAATGACAAAACATCAAAAATCCCAATCATTATGCTGACATCAGTCAATGAAACAAATAAACAAATCTCGGGACTGAAATTTGGAGCAGACGACTATATAATAAAACCATTCATTCTGCCTAATCTTTTGGCCAGAATCGAAGCGCTTTTGAGACGCTCAAACTGGAACAAGACCGATAAAAGCGCAACGGCTCTGCCGTTTTTGAAAGGCGAAAACATAACCCCTTTGACCGCAAGAGAAAAAGAAATTCTATCTCTCGTTGCAAAAGGAAACACAAACATTCAAATTGCACAAAAATTGTTTGTCAGAGAAGTAACCGTAAAAACACATCTAAATAGTATATACAGGAAATTAAACGTTGATAACAGAGTCCAAGCGGTGCTTTTAGCTCAACAAACAGAATTAATATAACAAACAAAAAGGAAAATATAATGCACAAAGATAATTACATTGAAATGATTTTAAACAATCCGACGGATTTCGAACAAGAACATGCCAAAAATTCCAATATTGATATATCAGAGTCAGACCTGTCTCATTCAACAATTAATTCTATGGATTTTACTAATATAGATTTTTCTGGGACTTCTTTTAACGAAGCAAATTTGACAAACGTTAAATTTATCGATTGCGATTTAACAAGTACGGATTTTTCAAGAGCACAAATATCCGAATGCGATTTCTCCGGAGCCATCTTAAACGGAGCTAATTTTAACTATGCAAATGTCAATTATTCTAACTTCACCGATGCGGATATGGCAGGGGCTAATTTAAGCGAAGCCGATTTATCCGATAGCGACCTAAGCGCTTGCGAAAACCTTGATTCATGCCGGTTTGACGAAGCAACGGTTTGGCCGGATAATGAAAAATTGCCCGAAGACTTTGATTGCACATATAACTATGACCTTTCTTCGCTTCGAGAAGAAGACGACAATCAAAACGACCAATATTAATTACATCTGTTAATTAATTATAAAATTAACAACATCATTTAAAGCGTCGGGGTTAGCTTTCAAAAGTTGATTGCCCGGGCCGCCGTTTTGATACCTCTTTACGGTTGCGGGGGTTTTGGTTTGAATATTAAAAGTGTGCTTATCGGTCTTGGATAGCACGATAAAAATATTTGTATCATAGAGTTTTACGCTTTTTATAGGCATTGTGATACCTTTAAATTCAAGCATGGGAGAAATTAAAACAAGTTTTTTAGGCGCAATTCTCATTGCAATTGCAGCATTTGCTCCGACCCCCGCGCCAAAATCGGCTCCGACTATAATTACATCGTCGCAATTAATCTTTGGATAGTTTGCTTTAACATATTTTATCGAATCAATAACGTCTTTTGGAAGCTTTTGCCAAGTTTCTCTAGAGTAATAAAATCTTGATTTTAATTTTAAATTTTCATTATAGACGCTTCTGCCGTGTCCTCTTAAATCCATCGCAAGGACACTATAGCCTTTTTGTCTTAAATTTAGCGCTAAATCGCTCCAGGCTTGAGCGTTCATCGCATAAGAATGTAAACATATCACAAGCGGCTTATCGGTCGGATTAGCGGGCATATATAAATCCCCGACCAAAATAAACTTATCCCTTGTTGTGAATTCGATTTTGTGTTTAAGGGGTTTTTTGGCTGATTTTTTTGGCGCGGCATAGCATAAATTGAGCGCAAACACCAAAAAAACTATCAAAAATATATATCCAAAAACTTTTCTCATATTCTAATTTTAACAAACATGACTGATTTTTTTGCTGTTTTTAAAAAATTAATACTTTTAGAGGAAATTTAAAAAATAAATTAAATATCTTTTTTAATTGTGTCGAATACAATAGCACATAAATAATTTTGTTAAGAGAGAAATCTCTTATCAAAACCTCCTCCCCAAGTCTAGTAGCCGCCTTATGACGGCTTTTTTTTATTATATAATTAAATAAATGTCGCAAGCATATCGTCAATTAATGCTTTTGCGTCCTCAACGATTTTATAATCGGCATATTTAAAAATTTCCGCGTTTTCATCGGTATTAATCGCAATTATGGTTTTACAGTTTTTCATCCCGCAGATATGTTGTATTGCCCCTGATATTCCAAACGCCACGTAAACGTCGGCGGTTGTAGTTGAACCGGTTTGGCCGATTTGGGCCGATTGTGGCATTAAACCAAAATCGACAACTTTTCTTGAAGCGCCGACTTTAGCTCCGACAAGGTTTGCCAATTGTTCAAGCCTTAGAAAATATTTTTTGTCTTTTCCGTCATTAAGCCCAAAACCGCCCGACAAGACAATTTTTGCATTGGAAAAATCAACGGCATCTGAGGAATTATCTAAAATTCTTCTTAAAAATTTAATTCTTGTTTCTTCGTATGACGTAGGGTGAAATTCAAAAAGCTGGCCTGCTATATCTTTATCAAATTTTGCAATGAAAGTTTTTGGACGAATGGTCGCACATTGCGGGTTTGTCTTAGATAATATCGTCGCCATAAGCTCAGAGCCAAACGTGGGCCTTGTTGCCAAAAGTTTAATTTTTCCTTCTTCATACGCTATATCAAGCCCCGTGCAATCGGCGACAAGTCCCGTATTTAAGATTGTTGTAATTCTTGGAGCAACAATTCTTCCAATCTGTGTTGCGCCAAAAAGAATGATTGGCGAAGGATTTTGATTAAAATATTCACAAAAACATTTTGAAAAAACACATTGGCTAAAATTCTCTAATGATTTGTCTTTTATGAGCACAAACCTGCCCGCTCCCGCTTGGAAAGCTTTTTTAATATATTGAGGACTGATTTCATCACAAAGAGCAACGGCTTCAATCACATATTTCATATCATCGGATAAATTTTCATTTATGTCTTTAATTAAATCATAAGCTTTTGAAATAATCTCATAAGACACATTTTCAAGAGACTTTTGTTCAAAATTAACATCACAATAGACAATTATTTTATTCATTTTATTTTGCTTTCACTATAAAATCTAAAACAACGCGCGCAAGGTCATCTTTGATTTCTTGAGTATTTTTATTTATTTGCGGCCTAAAAGCCTTGTAGACTGTTGTGGGAGAACCCAAGACCCCGACTTCGTTTTTTTCAAAACCCAAATCGGTTATATTATATTCTTCAATCGGCGTATTTTGAGCTCTTACATAATCTTCAATTCTTGCAATATAAGAATTATTGCATTTTTCCCTCACCGCCAAAAGACAAGGAGTCGAAATTTCAAAAATATTTATAACATCAGCCAGTTTTTGAGAAACAATTGCACAATTTTTATCAGCATTATGAATCTCGTTTACTCCTATAACATCAATCACATCCAACAACTGTGCCAAACTCACGGGCACCTGCGCCGTGTCGCCGTCTTGGGCAAATAATCCCGTTATGACATAATCAAAATCGGGAATATATTTTTTTATTGCACGAGCAAGAATTTTTGATGTCACAATGGTATCAGACCCGCCAAAAGCCTTATCAGACAGCAATATCGCCCTTGTAGCACCTTTTGCAAGACAATAGTTCAAAGTGTCTTTTGCTTGACTTGGCCCCATCGATATTACATTAACATTGACATCTTTAAATTTAGATTTGATGTTTAATGCCCAATCAAGCGCCCATTCATCGTGGGGGTTGATTTTTGAGAGCATTTGACTTCTGTCTAAATTATTCTCTTTTGTCCATTTTATATCATCAACATCGGGAACTTGTTTTACGCAAACTACTATTTCCATTTTAATCCTTACTATCGACAATTTTTTTCAGGCCGATTGGTTTATCAACGTTTCTTTTGAGTCTCTTTGCAATTTTCAGTGCCAAAAGCTGTGTTGTTGCAATCATATTAATGATATTGGCGATTTTTGATGAACCTTTATTGTATTTAACCAAAATGTCGCAATTAAAGTCATTAAAGCCGTCTGAAATTATAATTGACTTTGTTTTATAGGTGTTTAAAATTTTTCTTAACGCTGCCAATTCGTTTGAATTAGCGTCGCTGTTTAAGTATATCAAAAATGTCTTTGTTTTATTTAATAGCGCAAAATGCCCGTGGATAAATTCGCCAAGCGGATATGAAGAAGTGTGGATATAACTTGTTTCTTGAATCTTTAACGCTGCTTCAAGCGCAAGGGGATAGTTTATTGAATAACCTAAAATTGCAAAACCCTGTTGTTTTGAAAGCATTTTTGAAGCCATATCGATATTTTCGACGTTTTTTAGAGCATCTTCAATATTTTTTGAAATAAAATAAATATCTTTTGTTTCTTGAGTTATATCGACTTGTTTAACTTGCGCAAATTTTATAGCCAAAATCCAAGCCATAACAACAATTGCGCTGAATGTCTTGGTCGCCGCGATTGCAAGCTCCTCGCCCGCTTCAATATTATATTTATATTCGCAGATTTTATATAATTGCGATTCGGGGTTATTTGTGATGCAAAGAGTCTTTGCTTGCGATTTTAAGACCTTTTTAGCTGATTCAACAGTGTCAAAACTTTGTCCCGATTGACTTATAAAGATATAAAGAGTTGAAGAATCAAAATTTGTGAAAGTCGAATTTAAAAATTCGCTCGCGAACTCAACACTTGAAGGGATATTTGCAATCTGTTCAAAAAAATATTTTCCAAACAACGATGCGTTATATGATGAACCGCTTGCAACAAAAACGACTTTTCTTATTCCCATCGGAATGTCAGCTATAACGCAGTAATTAACAATATACTTTTTAACTAAATTCTCAATAATATTAACTTGAGAATTTATCTCTTTTTCCATAATACAATCCATATTTATATTATAATTGAAAAATGATAAATTGTGTTTATATTCATATTCCATTTTGCCAAAAGAAGTGTAAATACTGTAGTTTCTGCTCTTTTGAGACATTGAGTAAAAAAGAAATATATCTTAACGCTTTAAAAAAAGAAATTAAAAATTATTACAAAAATGAACCTCTAAAAACAATCTATTTTGGAGGAGGAACGCCTTCGTTACTTGAAGTTAGCGAAATTGAAAGTATTTTAGAGCTTTTTAATTTTAGTTCATCTACAGAAATAACGCTTGAAATGAACCCAAATGACGTGACTTTTGATAAATTAAAAGACCTAAAAACCTTAGGGGTCAACAGATTAAGCCTTGGGGTACAGAGTTTTGATAATGCGACATTAAAAGAAATCGGCCGATTGCACAATAAGGACGATATTTTTAGAGTTGTTGAAAACATCGTCAAATTAGGTTTTGATAACTTCAATATCGATTTAATCTATGGTTTAGCTAATCAAAATTTATCTGATTGGATTGAATCATTAAATATTGCAAAATCCTTAAACCCAAGCCACATCTCTCTTTACGGTTTAAAAATTGAAAAAGGTTCATATTATTTTAAATATCGCCCAAAAAACCTCCCCGATATTGACCTATGCGCAAAAATGTATGAAATCGCACAGGATATATTACAAAAAGATTTTTTGCACTATGAATTTTCAAATTTCGCAAGAAGTAAAAAATATTATTCAAAACACAATTTAAATTATTGGAAAAACGAAAACTATTACGGTTTCGGGCTTAGCGCGAGCGGATATATCGAAAACAAAAGATACACAAATACTTTTGACTTTAATAAATACTTAAAAGACCCGATAACTAAGGATTTTATAGTTTTATCGAAAAAAGAAAAAATCGAAGAAGAAGTTTTTTTGGGGCTTAGAATCATCGAAGGGCTTGATTTTTCGCATATTAACAAAAAATATGATATTGATATATTTAAAAAATATGAAAAAATATTTAACAAATATCTTGGTTTGAATTTAATGGAAAAAACGCAAAAAGGCATCAAACTAAGCCCCAGGGGGCAATTAGTCCAAAATGAAATATTGTGTGAATTTATTGATGTTTAATTGTTACAAAATCGCTAAAAAATTGCAAAAATGCTCTTTGGAGGGTAAAATTTTGTTATGGACGAAAAAAAATATACTCCAAAAAGATGGTATGATACAAAGCCTTATGCAAACGAGGTTTTGGGCATATTAAAGGGCTTGTCGCTGCAATCTCACTATGATATAGCACGAGAAGTCTTGAAAATCATTGACGCAATTAAGGCAAACACAAGAGAGCTCGAGGAGCCGCCTTTGAGTATCGGTGTGGAGAGGGTTTTTGGGCTTTTTAACCAAAACTATGCAAGAAGATGGTATGACAAAAATCTTCCGATTAATCGGATATTTAAAAGCGCCTCAAGCCTTCAGGCACAAGATTTTCAAAACATCATGCAAGGAATGTCGATGAGTTTAAAAGGCGAAGACGAAGACGAAAATGACGAACAATAAAGACGACAAAGAACAAATAATCAAGGATATGCAGCAGGTAATCCACCAAATGAAGCTCGACGACATCGAACAAGACCCCAACAGCGAATATGAGCTTTTTGATTGCAGCGCCTGCGCAAAAGAAATGCCTATCGCAGGCTCCATCCAATATTCAAAATATCGCCTTTGCAACGATTGCGTTTTGATGTATGAATTAGCGCTCAAGCTTAATAAAGTAAAAAATATCGAAGAATTTATGCAAAAAACGGAAGATATGCGATTATCCGAGCTGTGCAATTTTATAAAACAAGACAAATTAAAAGAAAATAATTAAAATGAAAAACGTTATAATCCTTGGTTCAACAGGCTCAATCGGCACCCAGACACTTGAAGTCATAGATAAATTAAAAGACGAATTTTGCGTTTTGGGTCTTGCTTGCGGCAAAAATATCTCTCTTTTAGAAAAACAAATTGAAAAATATAAACCCCGTTTTGTTAGTGTAGAAAGCGAAACAGACGCTCAAGCCTTAGAAAAAAAATATAAAGGAATCGATTTTTTCTTTGGTGAAAATGGGCTTTTGGAGCTATCAAAAATTAATAAAAACGACATTTTAGTTGTCGCAACATCGGGTATTGTTGCAACAAAAGCGGTCTTAAAAGGAATTGAAAACAAAAAAACAATAGCTCTGGCAAACAAAGAGACTCTTGTTATGGCAGGCGACATTGTGATGAAAAAAGCGCGCGAAAACAACGTCTCGATTATTCCTATAGATTCCGAGCACAGCGCGATATTACAATGTATGGGTTTTAATAATCAATTCGCAAAAAGGCTCTGGATAACGGCCTCGGGCGGCCCATTTTTGAATAACACAAGAGAAGAAATGAAGAATTTCAGCGCAAAAGACGCTCTTAAGCATCCAAAATGGTCAATGGGTAAAAAAATTACAACGGATTGCGCGACCTTGGTAAATAAGGGTTTGGAAGTCATTGAAGCGCATCACCTTTATAATTTTGACTATGAAAATATCAAAGTCGTGATTCATCCTCAAAGCATCGTTCATTCGCTTGTGGAGTTTGTTGACGGTTCGTTTTTGGCTCAAATGGGAATAACTTCAATGCACATTCCGATTCAATATGCTCTTAGCTACCCCAAAAGGCTTGAAGGGATTGAATCAGACAGCTTTAATATTTTCGATAAAAAACTCGAATTTTTTAAACCCGACTATGAAAAATTCCCTCTTTTAAAATTGACAATAGATTGCGCTAAAACAGGGGGCCTTATGCCCACGATTTTAAATTGCATCAACGAAATTGCAGTCTATAAGTTTTTAAGAGGCGAGATAAAATTTTTAGATATTGAAAAAATGATTTTTGAAGAAGTTCAACATTGCGCAAATTCCACAAATTCCCCTAATCCGACACTTGAAGAAATTTTTGAAGCAGACCGTGAAATTAGGAAAAAATATCAATGCTTTTAGGGATTAAATTTTCAAGATTTTATAACACGCAAAATCAAATAATATAATTAACAACCATAATATATGCGCAAATATAATAAGACCCGAAAAGAAAATCTTTATCGGGCCTTATGATTAAATTATATTTTTATGTTTCTTAGTTCAAACTACAAGATGTTCGATGTAATCATGAAGTGAACTCTGACGCTTGAAGCCTCGTCCGGACGTCCCACGATAGGAACACCGATATAGACGTTACCTGATAAGTATCTTGTCATCTTGAGAACCAAGCCGCCGCCGACGCTCATTACGAAATCCGAGCTCTTTTCGCCCCAAGCATGGTCACCAAACCAGCCGAGGTCACAAAATGCGGCCAAACGAATCGAGTCATCGATGAATCTGAGTTTTTCGGGTAAATGATTCAAGAACGGAACAGGAGCACGAAGTTCGGCAGATGCCGTGAAGCCATAGTCTTTCAAGAAGTAACCTTCTTCAAAACCTCTGACGGATGAGATACCACCGATTTGAAGTTTATCGGAATACCAAGCATTTCTGTTTACCCATTGTCCGTTAGCATTCAAAATACCCATCATTCTCCAAGGTAATACTTGCAAACGAGCAATCGTTGCTTGAGCTTTAAAGATTTTGTTTGAAGGAACATGTCTGTCATCAAGTCCATAGTAATCATTTGTTGCATCGAATAAATCTATACCTTTTGCGATACCGATATTTCCGAGCCATTTACCATAGAAGTCATCTTTGATGTTTGTTAAGTTTAATTTCAAAGATCTTGTTTTATATTTATACAATTCATAGCCGAGCAATGTCGATTCCGTGTCTCTCATATCGAAAGCGATGTCGCCATATAATTTATAGTTTTCGGTTTTAACCAATCTTCTTGATAAATCAACATAGAAGCCGTTTGATTTACCTTTGACATCAAGCTCTTTCCAAATACCTTTATCAAGCTTCGTTCCGGAATATGTATAGCCTAAGCTCAATTTAGTTTCGTGGCGGCCGATAGGCAATGAATAGAACACACCTTGGCCGATTGAACTTCTTGCAATTGATGTGGTTGACAAGATTTGATCGCCAAAGCCCGTGAGATTGCTCATCCCGGCAAATATAACGAAACGATTTAAACCGACCGAGCTTCTGCCTTGGTTATCAAAACGGAAGTCAAAGTCAATCGGGAATCTGTCTTTAACATTTAAAGTTAAATCCGTATATTGGGGGGAATCTTCGTTGTCTTGAAGTGCAACAGCACCTTTTATGTAATCAGTAGCGTTTAATTCACGAAGTGATTCTTGGATGTCCGCAACGTTTAAGACTTTGTCTTCTTGGATATTTTTATCTTTTAAGAAAGTTGCGTTTAAATATTTCTTTCTTGCCCATTTATTGCCTTCAATGGCGATATTTCCGTATTTACCTTCCATTACGACGATTTCGACATTTCCGTCTTCAACTTTTTGAGGCGGAAGGTAAGCAGTCGTTGAAATATAACCGTTTCTTTGATAAAATTCAGTGATTGCATTTGCCATACCGATTAAGTCATTAATTGTGACTTCGTCACCGACTTTGGTACAAACAAGATTCATCAATTGTTCTTCGGTGTATTCGGTATTTCCCGTGATATGAATTGAATTAAGAATGAAGCTGACTTCTTTATTGGGAAGGTCTTTCATCCTGTCTTTCATTTCTTTGTTCATCTGGATGTCTTCTTCATGATGTTCTTCTTCACGGTCATCTCTGACTTTTTGTTCATAGTCTTTAATTTGACGTAAATTAGTTTGGTCAATAACGCCGGCGTCGAAATTACCGATACCGTTCGGAATAAAGTTTGATCCGGCCTCCGGTGCCGCAAAAGCAACCGATGTTGCAAGAGCAACGCATGCCATAAAAGCAATTGAATTTATTGACAATTTTTTGAATTTAGATTTGAAAAACACTTTTCTTTAATCCCTTATATTATTTAAACTACTAATTACACAACTATGTGTAATAATATCATAAAACAATAATAAATTTATAACAATAAATTATATTAATGATTTTTAATTGCATTTTACTATAAAAAGATTGAAATAAATATTTTTTGCTAATTTGTAAAGTTTTGTAAATATAGTATATAACAAGTTATATCAAGTGTATATATTAAAAAATAAGATTTGATTTTTTTACAAAAGTTTGCTATTATTAGCTTTGAAATTTTAATTGTAAAATTTTGTAAAATTTATTTTTTTAAGTGACAATTTTACGCTTATTGTGGTTTTTATCTAATATAAGCATATGGATTGATCAATTTTACGAAAGGAAATTATAATGAGTCAATTTAAGAAAAAGTTATCGGCATTTACGGCAATGTTGGCATTGTTGACGATTACAAGCAGTGCAGCTTTTGCGATGCCGGGTACTGTACTGGGACAAACAGGAAACACCGGAATTACTGATGTTGGCGGCGGAAGAACAAACGTCGATATAGTATCAGGTAAAAACGGTGATGTCGGACAAGTCGATTGGCATTCATTTAACGTTGGAGCAGGCGAACATGTTAATTTCGGATTTTCCGGATTATCACAAACAATAATCAACCGTGTATTAGGCGGTCAAGCATCAAACATTTTAGGTAAAATGACAAGTTCATGCGTTGCGGGCGGAACATGCGATTCCTTCGGTGCAACAGGTAAAGTCATTTTAATCAACCCCGCAGGTATTATGTTTGGCGCAGGTTCTCAAGTTGACTTAAATTCATTCACAGCTTCCACATATGATATTAGAGGCGCAAAAAACTTAAATGGTTTATCAAAAGCTGAAATTGAAGCATATCAAAATGGTGTATTAAATAAAATGTCCGCTCTCGGTTCCGTAAACGGGACAGGCAAAGACGTCGGTTCAATCACATTTGATTCACACTATCAAGATGCTTTCCAAAAAGCAGGCATCGAATACAAACCCGGCGAAACAAGAATCACAATGAACGGTGCAACATTTGCTCATTGGGATGATAACGGACAAATGACAGATTACAATCCTAATAAATCATTAGCATTTGTATCTGATAACATCGACTATAAAGATTCATTAATCAGAACCGGTTCGAACTTGAACTATACAACACCAAACAGCTCAGGTTCATTCTCTAACGTTCGTATGATTACAGGTGACGGCGTAACATTTGATTATCTTGCAAACGGATACGTTGATAATTATAAAGTCGCTGAAGATAAATCAGGCGTTGAAAGACAAATTACAATCGACAACACCAAATTAACAGACAACAAACAAGTCGGTATCCAATCCGGTAACGTTAGAATCATCAACCAATCAACTAACAAAAATTCAGACATAAAAATTAAAAATGCAATAATTAAAGGTACAAAACTTGTAAACACTGAAAACGGCGACATAATGATTGCGGCTCAATCAGGCAGCGTCGATATTGATAATTCAAGATTATCTACCGTAAACACTTCAATCGAAAAAGACGGACATACATATGACACAACTCAACAAAGAGGCGGCGAAATTGCAATTACCGCAGGTAAAGATGTCAATGTTAAAGATTCTCTTATGATTACAAGCGGTTCTAAAGCCGGCACACAAAAAGATACAAACTCCGGTTCAATCAGAGTTTACTCATATAACGGAAACGAAACAATCGAAAATTCCGATTTATTGGCTGACGGTAACGTTGATTTAGCGGCTTACGGCACAACAAAAGATGCAGGAAAAGTTACAACAAAAGGTTCACTTATCCAAGCAAGAAACACAACCGATCCGTCATTACTTAAAAACGTTGAAATCTCCGGAAACAACGGTGTTGACATTCACAACACAATCGTTGATGCAAGCAAAGATATTAAAATCACAGCTGCAGACAATAACGTCTTAAGCGGTGACATCAATATCACAAGCGACAAAGATGCAGAAGGACACAATCAAACATTCTTATTAGCCGGGGATAAATTATCTATCCAAGGTAAAAACACAAAATTAGATAACGCAACTTCCGCTTATAAAACAATCAAATTCTATAACGACGGAACAACAGGTACAAATAATGTTACCGTTGCAAACGATTCAACATTTGCACAATTGGTTAATAAAGAAGATGGCAAACTCGCTATCGGATCTGACATCACTCTTGAAACAAACGGAGACTTCACTTTAGATCATGCTACAATGCAAAGAGGTTCTTATAACCTTACATTTGAAAGAAACGGCGATCAAACACTTAAAGATGACGGCTCGGTCAAAGGTGTTAAACACCATATGACAACAAAAACAACTGATGTTGGAACATTGAATGTTAAATCGACACAAGGCAATGTAACAGCTAAAAACGGCACAAATGTTAATGCTAAGACAGATATTAACTTAGACGGTGCAAAAAATACAACTGTTCAAGACAGCACATTAAAGGCCGGCAGAGACGTTAAAGTCTTAGCAAGAGGCAACGATGCAACAGTTAAATCAAGCACAATTGAAGCCGGACAAGATGTCAATATCGAAGCAACAAACGCTTCCGTTAAAATGGCAAAATCAAATATTACGGGCAACAGAAACGTAAACGTTAAATCTAAAAATACAATCAAATTCGGAAACCAAGACACCGACAACATCAAAAACGATGTAAATATGGTTGCAGGCGAAGATATGAATATCACTTCAACAGGTGCTGATATAGTCGCAGAAAAGACAACAATGCCGACATTAAAATATGGCGACAGATTAACATTTAACGCTAAAGGAAGTAACAGATTCACATCCCAAGACTCAATGAAGATGGTAAATGTTGATTTCGTTGCAGGTGAAGAAAATAACATCACAACAAAAGGTGATATGCAATTTGTAAATTCAAGTTTGAAAGCTCCGAAAAATAATATCCAAACTACTCAAGAAGGCGGCGATATTATAATGAACAACTTGACAATCAAGAGCGCTACGACAAATCCTGAAGATACAAAAACAACAATCACCGCTAAAGGTAACGTTACAACAAAAGATGTAACCGGAACTGCGCAAAGTGATGTTGCTCAAGCGCAAAAAACATTCCCTCAAAGCGTAAACTATGACGGAAAAGTAACCGATAAATCAACTCCTGACACAGTATTAGATGTTAATCATACAAAACTTACCGTTCATACAAACGTTCAAAAGACAGAACCCAGAAACAATGACAACGGAAGTATCACATTAAAACTTAAAAATGCTGATAACAGAAAAGCCGGTGTTGATATAGTTGCTGAAAACAACACTTGGGATGAACAAATCGGTGCAGGCGAAGGCCCTGAAGTACACTTAAGCACTGCAGACGGAAATTTATCAATCACAAACATTGATACCGATAAATTGACATTAAACGAAGGTGACCACTTCATCGCAGGCAGCGATACTAAAGATGGCGGCGCTCCGACAATCAGAGTTAAAGACCAAGGCGGCTTCAATATGGATCCTAACAAAGGTTATGAACCAGGCCCGAATGGCTTCGGATATGACCAAAACTGGGGCGAAAAAGATAAAACCGTTACCCAAGAACGTGTTTGGGATGAAGAAGGTGAATACATTGTTGAACAAAAAGATAACGAAACTACATACGGTAAAGACTACGTAGACAGAACAACAACAACGGTTACCGAAACAGACCACAACATCCACTTTAATGAAAACGGTGACGAAGAATTCCACCTCGTTTATGACAAAACAACAACAGATGTTGAAGAAACACCCGGAACCGAATACAGAACAGAACAAATTTGTCCTGAAAAACCGGATGTAGATAGAACTGATGACGACATTGACTCTTTAATCAACCAAGTAAAATTACCGAGAGAACAAGTCGAAATCTCTAAAACATCTAAAGTTTCAGATAACACAGTCGATCAAACTTCTTCAATTATGTCAGCAGCTGCAAAAGTTGACCTCAGCGGCGACGTCGAAGCAGACTTCGATGACGAAGATGATGAACAATAGATGACATAAAAAAACAACTAAAACACCGGCTCAAAGATTAACTTAGGCCGGTGTTTTGTTATGTATTATGACTATTGTCAGATGAAAATATAGCGCTAAATCCATAACTATAGCCATTTATTTTTTATGTGCAATCATCAATTATTCCATATTTCATCAAGAACATCTTTGGATATAATTATAGCATATCCGCTTTTACTATTGCCTAAGCATCGAATTTTGTTAAAATTAAGATATGAAAAAAGTTCTTCTAATAATATTACTTATAATTCTAAACACATGTATTTGCTTTGCACATGATAAAAAGTATTTATCAACCAATAGTTTTTATATCTATGATATTGATAGCTTTAAACAAATCGGCAAAACTTTTTCTATTGATATAATTTACGATATACACTTTAAAAATCATAAGCTTTATAGAAAAATAAAGTCACCACATGACAATAATAACATTCAATATATTATTATGAATGTTGTTTTTAATTCTGAAAATAAAACATATACCACTTCTTATAAAGGCTATGTATCAGGGGTTTGGATTTTAGAAGGAATGACATATTTATTTGATGATTCAAAATTTTACTATGAACAAAAAGCTGATTTAATGAAGTATTACAATAAATCAGCTAAAGAATTTAAAAAGTATGCAAATAATTCTTCAATAAATCATTATATGGATTTTCCAAAAGATATAACAAAAATTTATGAAGCTTATAAAAATAAGTCTTTTGATAATTTAGATGGTTTGGATGAAACAATTAATACATACTAATGTTTATTTAAGTATTTCATAGGATCAACAGGAACATTATTTTCCAAAACTTCGAAATGTAAATGCTGACCTGTCGAACCTCCTGCGCCTGCCGTTCCCGGTTTTCCTCCTGATAGTCCTATGTTTGCACCAATATCTATTGTATCACCTTTTTTGACATTAAATTTACTTAAATGGGCATATTTTGTTTTTATAATTTTCCCATTCCAATTTCCGTGATTTATTACAATAACATACCCGTAACCTTTCATAGTTCCGGCAAACTCTACTTTACCGGATGAAAAAGCCTTCACTACAGTTCCTTGTACTACTTTTAAATCCACGCCATTATGTTTTTTATATTTATGTTCAATAGGATGAAAACGTAATCCATACGGCGAACTTACTTTCGTATAATTCACCGGTCTTTGCCACTTAACATTAGCGCTTGAATCCCCATTTATATTCAAATATTTTCCTATTTCATCATAAGATACTTCACTCGCCCATAACTTATATAGCTTTTGTTGAAGTGATTCGGGTGTGCCATATAAAATATCGGCAGGGGTGGCATTTTCACCAAGTTCGCTTAAGAGCTCGTTTTTTGTTTGTATTGATTTAATTTGTTCAATGATTTTTTCTTTTTGGGCTGCACTTTTGAATTTTGAGCTTTTGATTCGGTTGTATGTGTTATCTAAAAGTGAATCTGAATTTGTATCAAAGTTGTTTGGTGTATTATCAAAATCTTTCGGAAGATTTTTAAACAGTGAATAATCTTTGGAATATCTGTTATCCATTAATTTAATTTTTTCTTTTTGGTCTTTTATTTCACCAATTTTGTTTTCGGTTTCAATCGAGCTTTTGGCGCCTGTTTCTTTTCCTTTTAAATATATCTTTTTTTGTAAATTTTTAATTTCATTTAATTTCTTTTCAAGTGATTCCTCCGTTCCGTATAAAATATCAGCGTTAGTTGCGTGTTTTCCCAATTGATTTAACATTTCATTTCTTTTATTTGAAACTTTGCCATGAGTGTTTTTTGTGTTTTTTAGAGCGATTTGCTCTTTTGGTGTTGAAGTATTGTTTATCTTTTTAAAGTCTGATTTTTCAAAATTTTTTGAAAATTTTTCAACTTTAAGCTCGTCATAGGGGTGGGGTTTTTTGAAGTATTATAGGCTGCTAATGTTTTTAGCACAGTCGGTGCGGCCATTGCCGCTGTCCCAAGAACCGTACCCAGTGCTCCCAGCACTCCTTCGCCAAGTGATGCTGCTATATCCCCAATATTTCCTAACGGGTTTGGATTATAAGATATTCCTCCCCGCAGAGGATCCATATTCATACCCGGGCCTTTGTTGCTTGCACCTCCTTCCTTGAATGTGAACTTGCCCTCACTATCCCTTGGGTGGTCTTGCTCTTTCCATGTCATCTTTTTTCTCCTTTCTGTTTTTTGTGACACATGAACCATTGAAATAAAAAAAGAGCTAATAAAAACCATTATTCGATTTTCATTAACTCTCTTTATATTATTCAATTTATACTATTTATTATAATTAGATTTATAGTATTGTCAAGAAGGCGGATTGGAAATTTACCATTTAAAAATATTTTGGTATAATGAAATCATGAAAAAGATATTCGCTTTTGATATGGGTAAAGCTAGCATTGGCTATTGCGTCAGAGAAGATGACGAAATAAAAAACTTGGGTTCAATAATAATTGAAAAAGAACATTCCGATGTTTCAGACAACAGAAGCAGAAGAAGGGTAAGAAGAACTCTTGATTCTCATAGAGCAAGAGAAAAATGGTTCAAAGATTTTTGGGAAAGTTTTGGACTTGTTGCGCTTGATAGTAATGATGAAAAATTTAAGCGTGAATTTGCGTACAAGAATGATGACACAATATATAATTCAACTTTATTAAGAATAGCCCTTATCCAAGGAAGAAAGCTTGAAGATTGGCAAATATATAAAGCGCTTCATAGTGCAATTCAAAGAAGAGGTTATGATATAAATATCCCTTGGGCAAATGACACTAATGATGAAAAAGAAAATGAAGAAGCAGTTAGAAAATATTGTTCAATAGATGATGTTGATATAATTGGGGATGAAAAATATAAATATCCTTGTTATTACGACGCTGTTTATTTAGATTTATGGCAGGAAAATAAACCCAATGAGCTTAAAAAATTAATAGGCTTAAATCCTAAAAAAGTTAGAACGGCAGGCAGAGTTGCTCCTCGTGAACTTGTTGAAAAAGAATTAAGAAAATTGTGGCAGGAAGCTAAAAAACAACTAAGTGAACTTGAAGATGCGGATGAAAATGAATTTTTATATGGAGAATATAAAGAAGCTTATGCTTCTTTCAGTAATCCTAAATTTATTAAACACAGAGGAACAAGCCATGACCTGCAGGGTGTTTTAGGGCAAAAAATTCCAAGATTTGATAACAGAATAATTGCGAAATGCAGGCTTTTACCAAAAAGGAATGTTTGCGCCGCAGATACAATTGAAAATATTTCTTTTGTTTTATTAATGCAGCTAAAAAATTTCAGATTTGTTGACCCATATAATGACAATAAGCAAAGAGCGCTTAGTGCAAGTGAAATCAAGCAAGTTTATGAAAATAAACTTCCGATTTGGGTTGAAAATCTTAATATTAAAAGAAAAAGCAAAACAAAAAACCCGAGCTTCACAATTACCAAAACAGATATTGAAAAAGTAACCGGCAAAAACAGTATCAACACAAAAATGGAAGCTTTTAAAGCCAACACCTCGGGGCGCAGTTCTTTTTGCAGACGTGCAGCGCAAATTATGATTGATATAATTTTATCAGGTAAAAACCCTGATGAAATTGATGTTTCAAAATATATTGATAAAGAAGGTTCTAAAGACGCCATTACCCAAGATGAAATAAAATCAATGCTATCTAAAATCGGCTCTTGGGAGAATCTTTATATATCAGATAACAGGGAAGAAATGGCTAAAAATTCAACCGATCCTGATATAAAAAGCGATATTTTAATAGGTAATATTACAAATCCTATTGTAAGAAACAGACTTCAAATATTTAAAAATCTTTTGAATACTTTAATTGAAAAAGAAGGAAAGCCTGACGAAGTAATATTTGAGTTTGTTCGAGACGGGGCTGATAATTCCTTGTTTGGGAAAGTTAAAGCGGATAATTATATAAAACATCAAAAAAATCAAGAAAAAGAAAATGAGCAAATTAAAAAAGAACTCATTGAAGCGCAAAATTACAGCGAAACAAACTTTATAAAGTGGAAGTTAGCTAAAATGCAAGACTTTAAATGCATTTACAGCGGTCAAAAAATTGGAATTTCAAATCTTGACAATTGTCAAATTGACCATATTTTCCCAAGAAGTCAAGGGGGAAACGACGCACTTTATAATAAAGTAGTCTGCTATAATAAAGAAAATCAGGATAAAAAAGACAGGACTCCTTATGAATGGCTGTTTTGCGATAAACAAAGGTGGGCTGAATATATCGAGAGGGTTTCAAATTTAAAAGAAAAATTAGGAAAGAAAAAAACAGCCTTACTTATTTTACCTGCTGAAAAATGTATTGAATTAATAGATAGCTATAATGGTTTAGTAGAAACCGCTCAAATTGCAAAAATCGCAAGCGCCATAACACACTTTACTTGTAGTTGGGGTATGCAAACAAAAGATGACAAGCGCCATGTGTTTGTTGAAAACGGTTCAACTACGGCAAAAATTAGAAGGATGTATGATCTGAATCGATTTTTGGGTGATGCCGAAAAGAAAAACAGAGACAATCCGAAACACCATGCACTCGATGCTATTTGTATAAGCTATGCAAGAGATTTTAAATTTAATGAGCAAAAAAGAAAATTCTGTATAGAAAACTTTAACTCGGCTCATATTGAACAAAAAATTAATGAATTAATGCCATATCCTTATACGAATAAAAAGCCTTTAAAGTCAAATACTAATCCTCTTGAGACAATATACGGCAAAAGAATAATTGATGATAAAGCTTATATAACCTCAAGGGTTGATATTACAACAATTAAAAAAGACTTAAAATCAATAAAAAATATTATTGATGAAGTGATAAAAGAAGATTTGACTTCAAAAATTGATTTATCCGATGAAAAATGGATGGAAATGCTTAAAAATTATATTCACTCTAAAAAGCAAACTAAAGTTAAAAAGGTTTTAACTATTGTATCGGAGGGTGCATTAGAAACTGACTTAAACGGCCGAGAAAGAATTGGCGAATTTGTTGATTTTGGTACAAAAGGAACGCTGGGACAATTTAAACACTCAAAAGGTCATAAAGGACAAATTCTTTATTACGACAATAAAAATAACATTAAAGTTATGCCGATATATTCCAATAAATCAACAAAAGAAGTAAAAGACAGGTTAATTGAAATGAACTGTAAGCTCTATCAAAAGGGTGAAATGTTTTATTCAGGCTGTCTTGTTGAAATTCCAAACGATTTTAAAGCCGGCAGCGTTAGTTGTCCTAAAGGGGTTTATAAGTTAAGAAGTGTAATGTCAGATGGAAAGATTAAATTAGAAAATAATGTCGGACAAGAAATTTTAACAAGTGCTAAAAACCTTGTTTTAGCAGAATTTAAAAAATTAAAAGATTAATTTTTGACAAAAAATTAAATAGCATTATATGGATTATATGAGTTATCATATAATCCATATAACAAAACCAAAAAGCCATATATCAATTGACAAAGGGCTATTATTCTGCGAAGTTAAAGATAGTGATGAAATATATAAATTGCCCATTAGTGATATAAAAGCGGTTATTATCTGCAATCCTGCGGTTAGTTTTACAAATTGTGCAATAGCACAATTATTAAATAATAATGTTGTAATTTTACATTGCGACAGAAAATTTCAGCCTATCGGTTGGAGTGCGCCATTAGATAGAATAGTTAATACAAAAGTTTTTAATAATCAAATTAAACAAAATGAAAAATTTGAAATTGAGCTTTGGAGAAAAATTGTAAAACAAAAAGCGCTTAATCAGGCTTGCACTCTTGATTTAATGGGCTGCGATACTCATAATCTGTATAATTTAATAGATAAACCTTTGATGAATGAAGCAAATATTGCAAAACAATATTGGAAGAATTATTTTTTCTATTTGAGCGAACCGACAAAAAGAGAATACAAATGTGCACAAAATTTTGAAAATGCTTGTCTTAATTATGGTTATGCAGTTGTTAAAACGCTGATTTACCGCTCAATTTTAATCCATGGGCTTATCCCGAGCCTTGGCATACAGCATAAAGCATCATATAAAACAACACCTCTTGTATATGATTTGGTCGAACCTTTTAGAGCGTTTGTTGATTTATATTTATACTATTTTTCAAAAAACTATGAATTAGATTTTGAAAATGAAGAAGTTGGAGAATGGATAAAATATATTCCGAATTGTTTAGTGAATTATAGGCTGAAATATAAAAACATCAGCTATAAAATTATTGATATTATCGATATTTATATTGAAAAAATAGCCGAAGCATTTAGCAATTTTGATTGCAGTAATATTTTTCTGTCTGATTTAAAAGAACAATTTTTAGATAAAAATTTACAAGAAAAATAGAAAATGAAAAGTAAATATTATATGGGATGGTTATTTGTTTGTTTTGATTTATCGGTTGCCGATAAAGAAGATATGAGACTTGCCAACAGGTTTAGAAAAGATTTATTAAATCTTGGCTGTTTTATGCTTCAAAATTCAATTTATGTAAGGGCATGCGTAACTTATGATAAAACAGAAAAATATATTAAAGCAATAAAAATGCTCGCCCCTTCAACAGGACAGATTAATATTTTTTATATAACGGATAAACAGTGGTCTAATTCAATTTGTATTGAAAAACCTAAATATAATCCTTCAAAATATAAAAAGAATATGGATGAAAGCACAGAAGAACAAATGACTTTTTGGTAATTTTGTGCTAAAATTACCATGTCAAAAGTTTTTTAAAGGTTTGGAGAATGAGTTATTTCGTATATTTACCATACAGAGGAGTTAACTATTCTCTTGTCAATTATGATTGGTCTCTTAACTTAAAATATATTATGGAACTATTATATATCAGTTTGTTTATTTTGTATATCCTATTATAACATATTTTAAATTAAAAGAAAATCAAAACCCATGTGCCATTAGATGCTTTGAATTTTTATTATAACATATTTTAAATTAAAAGAAAATCAAAACTTAACGCAAATATATCCCATAGCGTTCAAATTATAACATATTTTAAATTAAAAGAAAATCAAAACCGATTGGAACATCTTATTATTTTATTAACCATTATAACATATTTTAAATTAAAAGAAAATCAAAACATAGGCACTAAAGGTTTTGTGGGCTGTGAAATTATAACATATTTTAAATTAAAAGAAAATCAAAACTGAATGATGATATTTATGATAAAAAATTGATTATAACATATTTTAAATTAAAAGAAAATCAAAACATATTATAATTATAATTATTTACATCAATAATTATAACATATTTTAAATTAAAAGAAAATCAAAACATATGAAGTTCACGCATCGCAAGCCAATTTATTATAACATATTTTAAATTAAAAGAAAATCAAAACCTTCAAGTTCTATGATTTTTTCGTCAATATATTAATAACATATTTTAATTAAGAGCTATTTAAAAATAAAAAGTACCCATGCGCCCAATGAACCCTACAAAGAACAAATAGGGATTATTTTAATATATATAAAACACAAATCAAGCATTTTTTACATGAAATAAAATATAATATTTTATCTTATTTTTTTAAAATTTCAAGTGATTGTAAAATTTTATGAAGGCGAAATCTTGACCATAGGCCTTTAGCCCATATAATTATTAAAGTCCGGTAGAATGTCTATTGTGGCAGAATGTAACAAAATGTGGATAGTTTGAGCCGAAGATAGCCAAATAAAGCACATCAGAGACAATTTTGTCCGACAGACAAAACGGAAAAGAATAAGAACAAGTATTTGAGGTATTTAGATGACAACAACAAAAAAAGCGACACGTGTTACACCATGCGGAATTATGGGTACACGTCTTACCGATTTGCCTGATTTAATTGAAATTCAAAAGAAATCTTTTGAACAATTCTTAAAAGAAGGCTTAAAAGAAGAATTGCTGTCCTTCAGCCCGATTAAAGACTATACGGGCAGATTAGAACTGCATTTTCTTCCGAATTACACATTTGACAAACCGAAATACACTATCGAAGAAGCACGCATCCATGACGCTACTTATGCAAAGCAATTGAGAGTTATGATGCGTCTTGTGAACCGTGACAGCGGTGAAATCAAAGAACAAGAAGTCTATATCGGCGACATACCGACCATGACAGACAAAGGTACATTCATCGTAAACGGTGCGGAACGTGTTATCGTTTCTCAAATTGTCCGCTCGCCCGGTATTTACTACAAAAAAGAAGTTTCACCAACGGGAAAACGTCTCTATAACGCAACTTTGATTCCAAACAGAGGCGCATGGCTCAAGATTGAAACGGATTCTAACGACCTTGTTTACGTAAAAATTGATAAAAACAGAAAAATCTTGGCTACAACACTATTAAAAGCCTTGGGTATCACGCCCGTTGAGATGGAATCATTGTTTACGCACTTTGATTTCTTAAAGAAAACTCTTGATAAAGACACCGCAGCAACAACGGATGAAGCTTTAGTTGAAGTCTATAAAAAGCTTCGCCCCGGAGACCCTGCAACTCCTGCAGGAGGGCGCTCTATACTTGAAGCAAGATTTTTTGATGAAAAGAAATATGATATTGGTAAAGTCGGCCGCTACAAATTAAACAAAAAATTAGGTTTGAATTTACCCGAAACACAAAGAACAATCACTGTTCAAGATATTGTTGCAGGTATTGAATATCTCGTTAATTTAACCTATGACGAAGGAACGCTCGACGATATTGACCATTTGGGCAACCGCCGCATCCGCTCGGTTGGCGAACTTTTGCAAAACCAATTCAGAGTCGGTTTATCAAGAATCGAAAGAATTGTTAAAGAAAGAATGACTCTGCAAGATAGCGACACATTAACGCCTTTGAATCTTTTAAATACAAAACCGCTTGTCGCATCATTAAAAGAATTCTTCGGGTCATCTCAATTATCGCAATTTATGGACCAAACAAACCCGCTTGCAGAACTTACTCACAAACGCCGTATATCAGCCCTTGGCCCCGGTGGTTTGATGAGAGAAAGAGCAGGTTTTGCCGTTCGCGACATTCACCCTTCACACTATGGCCGTTTGTGCCCGGTTGAAACTCCCGAAGGCCCCAACGCCGGTCTTATCAATTCATGCTCGAGTTAATGACTATGGATTCATTGAAACACCGTTCTTCGTTGTC
>CANQLJ010000015.1 GCA_947624685.1 Candidatus Gastranaerophilales bacterium
CCCCCCCAACGGAGCGGTTTCTTATTACATACAAAGCCCTGTCTTTATTTGACGCTTCTTCATACATCTTTGACTTTCCTCCCAACATCGAACATGTGCCTCCATAGAGGCAATCGGGGTATTTATTATTAAGATATTCCAAAGATTGGTAATATGATTTTGGAATTATACTGTAGCACGAATTTGAATAGTGGCTGTTTTTCATTACAAGAACATAAGAATTTATGTCGTATTTTTCTTTTGCATTGATACAAAAGTCTTCCGCGTATAAGTCCCATTTTAGGTTTTCATCAAACCTTAGATTATATTTTTGAATTAAGGAAGAATGCACAAACATCATCATACAATCAAAAGTATCGGATTTAATCAGATTAATGTCATCACCAAGAAGCTTTTTGTTGAGTTCTTTGGGGTTTTTACCGTCTCTTGTATAAGCACACAAATAGCCGATAGGGAATGTATAGGCTTTATTTGATATTATGGAATGCCAAACGCCATAAGGAGCATAGAGATTGTCTTTTGAGAGCTTTTTTAATTTTGTTTCAAAATTCTTATCGGACAATTCCCAATCCGGATGGCAAAATACAAACCAAGCGGGATTGTTGTAGTCATAATTATCCAAAAAAGAATTGTATCTGACAGGTACTGCCAAATTTTGCTTAACGTTATCAAAATCAACAAGCTTACAGTTATCAAAACCATTTATCACGGGGTTGTTTTTATAACATTTATTATAAATATCATAGTTATTTACGACACTTATAAAATATATTGTGTCCATTTTTGCTTCCTCAAAAAAGTTTAGTTATTCTTTTATTTTATAGGTATCATAAACATGGGATATTTTAAATATTTTTTATATTGGCGGTTTTATTTATCTTGTAAATCTTCAAGAGTCTTTTTAACAATATCAAGGTATTTATAGCCATATCTTGTGGTAGGCTCCAACATCGCACCCTCCGCCCATTCGTTCCAAGCATTTATATAGACATATTGTTCATTTTGGCTGTTATTTTGTTTTGTCCATTCAATAATTTCTCTAAGCCAAAGAGCAAAATCTTCTTCTGTCATGTTAAAACAGTATCCGTTTGAATAGGCTTTTCTTGGCAAATTATCCCAAGAAGGAAAACAGGTTTTAAATACTTTATAGTTTTCTTTTTTGAGATGGTATTTGTTTTGAAGATAGGGTTTTATATCGACCATGGTGAATTTTGCTTGTTTTGATATTGAGCCTACAGCGTAACAATCGCAATATAAGCCGATTTTATGGGGCGGAAATTCAATGAGGCCTTCAAAACCCCAACTTTTTGGTTCATCAAATTCATAGGCGTTTGACGCCATAAAATAAAAACCGTTAAAGCCTTCTTTTTTAGCTAAATCATTTAAAATATCCAAAAATTTTAAAAATTCATCTTTGTTAAATTGCGTCGGCCGATAAATCATCAATATCGGTTTATTATCTATTTTTTCATATCTTTCATCTTTTATAAAGGGCAAGATGTCTTCAAAAAAGCGTTTTGCATCATTTGAAGAAAAGTTTTGTTTAAGGATAATTTCTTTATCTCCGCCATCCCAAAGCTTTGACCAATTTTCATTCGCCCAGCAAAAATGAAAATGTATATCAATTTTATTTTTGAGAAAATGTTCCAAAGGCTTTTCAAGGACTTTTTTGCCCGAAAACCAATAATAATAAAAACAAAATCCGTAAATTCCGTATAATTTTGCCAGTTGTGCCTGCCGCTCCATAACTCCTTTGGTCAAAAGATTATAAAACCCAAGGTCATAGGGAATTTTGGGTTGAAAATGTCCGACAAACATAGGACTTGCCGAAGCAACATTTGTCCATTCAGTAAAACCTTTTCCGTAAGCCGCATCATTTTCTTCAATCGAATGAAATTGCGTCAAATAATAGGCAAATATTTTTGTATCGTTCTTTTTTCTTTCGAAAGGAGTTTTTGTAATATCAACAAAATGGCTATGGTTGTTTTTTAAATCATCAAGCCATTGGCCGTATTTTTTTATATTAATTTTTCGAGAACTTTTAATCGTGAAGATATGGAGGCCAAAAAAATAATATCTTTTTTTGCCTTTTTGCTTTTTGCAACTAATTAAGAGGGGGGGGGTAGGAATTTTTGATATACAATTTTTGATTTTTTTAAGACAGGTTTTAAAACCGTTTTTATTATTGCTATCTTTTTCTTTTTCAACAGAATTTATCATTTTAAAACCCTTTTTTAATCAAGAATACTCAAAAATTCCCATTTTGGCAAATATTTTTCATTATTTTGCAGTTTTTAATATAATTTAATCAAGCTCGCTTAAGAATTGTTCGATGTTTTTAATATCGCTTAAAATGTAGCTTGCGCCAAGATGTTTATAATTATTTACCATCGCATTATAATCAAAGCTTGGGCAAATTGCGCCGATTGAAATAACATCAGCATTATTTGCGCAAATCACATCATCAACATTGCTTGCTAAAAACATAATTTTTTTATAAGGACAATGTTTTTTAATCATATCCAAACCGTATGAATCGGGTTTTAATTTGCCTTGAAACACATTTTCATAGGTTACGAAATAATAGAAATATTTATCGAGCTCATATTTTTTAATTTCATAATCTATATCGTCTTTAAATTTTTGAGAAAATATAACAAAATCATATTTTTCGCTTAATCGCAAAAATACGTCTTTATCAATTAAGAGCTTATGTTTATCAATTAATTTTTGCATTCGATATATGTTTCGATAGACGCTTATAATGTCTTCAAGCGGAGTAAAAATTTGTAATTTATTTAATAAATATTTTATTGCATACCAATCACAATCCGTTGAACCAAGGTTTTTTAGAGAATTTATTTCATTTTTGGATATTTTTTTATTTGAAAAATATCCAAAAGTCTTTTCAAGAGCGGCATAGCTTGATTCTATCGTATCAAAAACCAATCCGTCCAAGTTACAAACAAGCAAATCTTTTTTATTTAAAAGTTCTAAAATATATTTTATCGCCCCAAGCTTCGGAATTGTTATTCTGAGGCAGGAATTGAAAGGAGAATTTTTTTTGAAATTTTTTGTTATAACGCCGTTTCTTTTAAATTTTTCATAATAAAAATCGCTATACGGCCCAAAATCGCACAGTATAAAATTCGCTTCGCTTTTATAGGGTAAAAAGCCAAGATTAATGAGTTCATCCAAGAAATATTTTTTTGCTAAAGCATTGGATTCTTTTATTTTTTCTATAGTCTTTTCGTCGTTAATTAACAGTTTTAAGCAGGCAAGAGCTATACAATTGACACAATAATCACTTTTTATTTTTTTGATATTTTTTATAATATTATCATTAGCTAAAACAAAACAAAACCTCAAACCCGAAATACCATAGTCTTTTGAAAAGGATTTAATTAAAATAATATTGTCATAATCATTTATCAAATCGGCAAAATCTTCAAAATTACAAAACTCGCAATATGAAATATAAGAACAATCCAAAACAAAAAGAATATCCCTAAATTCTTCCAAAAGTTCTTTAATTGTGCTTGGTTTGATTAATTCGCCCGTTATAAAATTGGGGCTTTGAAGATAGACTATTTTTGTTTTTGGGGTAATTGAATCGCATAAAAATTTTTTTTGAAAAACAAAATCATCTTCTTTTGTTAAATTTATTTTTTTAACTTCGATATTTAAAGATTTTGCATAGTTTTCGATATAATAGTCGTCTTGATTAATTGTCAAGAGTTCTTCGTCAAATTCTAAATAAGCGTTAATGATTGCTTGATAAATTTCATCAATTCCGTTTGAAATTTCAACATTTGATGAATGCAGTTTGTATTTATCCGCTATTTTTTGAATAACTTCAAAATAGCTCGGATAAGCGCTTATTTCATCAATTGAAATGTTTTTAATGACGCTTAAAAGATTAATCGGAGCTTTATATATATTTTCATTTAAGTCAAGCTTTAATCTGATATTTTTTTGCGCATCAATATCATTAACATCATCATTTTTTATAATATTATCCAGTGCTTTTTTAGGATTAATCATACAAAAATTATACTATAAATATTATTCTACTTTTTCATTTCGTTTCATTTCGTTTCATTTCTTTTCTCCACTCAATTAAAAAATAAACGGAAAAAAAGACATATATAAGCCACATTATAACGGTATTGAGGCAATTAAACCCATTTAGATAAGCGCCAAGCCACATTATAAAAGTTAAGACATTAACCAAAAACCATATATACCACTGTTCGATACATCTTTTAACCGTTAAATATAATCCCAATATCGAAAATATTGTCGTTGTTGAATCAATAAACGGAGATTTTGATGTGGTTTTAAGTAATATAAAATATAAAACAAACGTCAAAAAAAGAGCGATTAAAAAATATAATATTTTTTCTTTTTGTTTTAAAGATGTCTTTATTATCTCATTTTTGCCTTTTTGAAGATTCTTTTTCCATCTTAAAATCCCCATTAACTGCATCGGAAAATAATAAAAAAGATAAAGAGAAAAATTAGCAAAAAAGCCGTTTTTAAATGCAATGTAGCAATAGCAAAAAGTGCCTAAGATTCCTACATAAAAACAAAAAACTTTTCCTTTTCCCGCAAAAAAAGTGTATGTTATTCCGCAAATGGCGTTTATCAGAGCAATTTTTGAATCATTAAAAACAAAAGATAATATAATTAAGCTCATTATACAGAGAGGAAAAAATATCTTTTCAAATTTTGTTAAATTATCGCTTTGATTTTTTAGATAATCAATTATTTTCATTTTTAAATTATAATAAAAAATAATGAAAATAGACAATATTTTAACCGACAAATATCTTTTAAAAGCTCTTAAAACTGCCTCAACCCATTCTTCAAGCTTCATTAATGTTTCTTCATTCATTGGCGCAATGGCTCTAAGGCCGCTTGCAATTTCAATGTGTCCAAAAGCGGATAAAGATAATAAAAAAATAATCACAATTGATAGTTTATCTTCGGCACTATCAAAATTACTCATCGCTCAATGTATCACACTACCCATTGAAGGAGCGATTAAAAAAATCGAAAATAATCCTCAAAATTATCTTAAAACACAAACAATTGATAATTTCCTTAAAAAAAACGAGGGCAGGGATTTTAAATTTTTAACTCAAACAATAAAACTATCTTGCTCAATTTTATCAAGCATTCCAAAATCCCTCTTTGCAATAGCTTTGATTCCTTTAATCGATAGCTTTTTATCTTCAAAAAAAAGGCCCAAGCAAAACATAAAAAATATGAAAGGGGAAGCGCAAAAACAATTAGACATAAAAGATATTGAGCAATATAAAAATTTAACGAAAAAAGACAAAACAAAAGATGGCTTAAAAGATGGATTAAAAGATGGGTTGAAAGATTATACCGCCTTTACGTCGAAAAAAAACATGTTGCCTAAAATTCTATCAAAAGCAATTGAATTTGAACCTTTTGAAAAATTTTCAACAAAACATAGCCCAAAATCAAACAACATCACACGCAATATGACAATATTAAATGACGTTATTTTATGCACAAGTTCAATTATTGCGACAAAAAAATCCAAAAAAATTAAAAAAGAAAAAAAACGCCCCCTTATATTGAATAAATTTTTCTCAAGCGCAATTTCAATACTTTTAGGCAGTTCAATTGATAAAATCATTCAAGAGCAA
This sequence comes from Candidatus Gastranaerophilales bacterium, assembly GCA_947624685.1. Taxonomy (GTDB): domain Bacteria; phylum Cyanobacteriota; class Vampirovibrionia; order Gastranaerophilales; family Gastranaerophilaceae; genus RUG14156. The sequence goes on from CANQLJ010000015.1 coordinate 5,682, forward strand.
AAATTTACCAAGCAATTAATCGAAAAATTTAAACAGTTAAACAAAAATGACAAAGACTTATTAAAATATATTGAAGGAATTAATGTCATTCGCCCGACTATTATTTTTGCTTTTGTTTATTACGGCTTAATCCCTATAATATCAACGTTTCTATCCGACAGATTATCAAAAAAAGGTAGTGAAATTGAAGCCAAAAAGGCAAAATAATTTATTTGGATGTTAAAAAAATTTCATAAATGTTATATAAAAACTTTATGAAGCTGGAAGAATACAGAAAAATCAAAAAAGATTTTCAAGAAAAATATTTTAAAAATATCAAACCCAATCTTGAAAAATTTGAACAGGAAAGAATAAAAAAATATAAAACATATAAAATTACTCTCATTATTTCGATAATTTTATTTGCTTTGTGTTTGGTTTGTTTATTTTTAAATACCAATGTTTTTGGCATGGGTATATTTGTTATTGTTGTACCTTTTATAGTAAAGAGGATTTTGCAAAAACTAATTGAAATTAAAATGAAACAGGAATTTATGCCTCTAATTTGTTCTTGTTTTGAAGATTTAAAACATTCTGACGGCCAAAAAGCACTTCTTGCGCAAAGAAAAGATGTTCAAAAGCTGACTTCCAACTTAAATAAAAATTTAAGTAACTTTAAACCGTTTGGCGGCGATATTCAAATTACACTTCCCGATAGCGTTGATTATTCAAGTTTTCATCTTGTAGATAGATATAACAGAAGCTCATTTGACGATTATTTTGAAGGAAGCTATAAAGGGGTTAATTTTAAAATAATCGAGGCCGATTTTTCTCTTGAAACGGGAAGCGGCGATGACAAACATGAAAGAACAATTTTTGACGGAATAATATTAAAAATCGAAAGCGCAAAAGATTTTTCTTCTCATACATTGATTAAAAGAGATACAATGATTAAAAGAGAATTTAAATCTATAGACGGTTCAAGGCTCAAAAGGACGGAATTAGAAGATGTCGTTTTTGAAAAAGATTATGATGTCTATACAAACGACGAAGTTGAAGCAAGATATTTAATCACCGCAAGGTTTATGGATAAATTTAATCTTATTAAAAAAGCGTTTGAGGCAAGCTATGTCAGCTGCGTTTTTTATGATAAAAATGTCTATTTAGCGCTAAACACAAATCGGGATATGTTTCAATTGTGCAAATTGGATAAACCCATTAATGATATAACTATGTTTGCAAAAATGTTTGATGAAATTATATCAATATATAATATGATTGATTATTTAAAATTAAGTAAATGATATAATTTAATATTAGAACAATTCGAAAATAAATTATGGAAGGTAAGCGAAAGGTAAATGGAAAGGTAAATTATGGGCTCAATTATTATTGTATTAATCTGTATAATTATATTAGGCGGTATTATTTATAATATCTATACTTCCGTCATCAAAGCAAAAAACAAAGTCCAAGAAGCTTTTGCTTCAATTGATGTACAGCTTAAAAAAAGATATGATTTAATTCCAAATGTCTTAACCGTTGCAAGCAAATTTATGGAACATGAAAGAACTTTGCTTGAAAATTTGACAAATTTAAGAACACAAGCGGTGAAATTACCGAGTAATCTTGAAAATTCCGCAAGAAAATTTGAACTTGAAAATCAAATTAATCAATGCTTAAAGAACTTAAGGATTGCAGTTGAAAACTATCCTCAATTAAAATCCGACCAAACAATGATTAACGCGATGAACACTTTCCAAGACGTCGAAGAACATATCGCAGCTGCAAGAAGATTCTATAACTCTGCGGCGCTGGAGCTTAATAATTTGGTTGAAATTTTTCCTTCAAGCGTTGTTGCAAACGCAATGAACATTCAAAAAGTCGAATTTTTCCAAAGCGAAGAAAAAGAAAGACGCCCCATCAGTGCAGAAGACTTTTTGAAATAAGAAAAACAAAAAATATAATAAATTAGCGCCCGAAATTTTTAAGATAAGTTCAGGCGCTAATTTGTTTTCATAACTTAATATTTAATCATTTTAAAAAATATCTGTGCTATCATAGAAAAATCAAGAGAGCCGGATTTTTTAATATGAAAATTAGTATTATAATACCCGTTTATAACACATCCGAATTTTTAAAAGATTGCTTAAATAGCGTCATAAATCAAACCTGTAAAGACCTCGAAATTATCTGTGTCAATGACGGTTCAACCGATAATTCTTTAAAAATTTTAAAAGATTTTGCTTCAAAAGACCCGAGATTTAAAATAATTTCTCAAAAAAATCAGGGGCTATCGGGTGCAAGAAATACGGGGCTTGATTGCGCAACAGGAGAATATATATCTTTTTTAGACAGTGATGATTGGATAGACCTTGATTATTTTGAAAAATTATATAATGCAATAATTAAATATAATGCTGATATTTCAGCGGCAAGTATCTTAAGGACAAGAACAAGGGCAAGAAAAAATTTAACAAAAATCAGAGTTAAATATGATGAAGGAAAAGTTTATTCAGATTTAAAGGATAAAATTAAAGCCTGTAACATTCCAAAATGCTGCTATGTTTGGAATAAGCTCTATAAAGCGTCATTGGTTAAAGATAAAAAATTTAAAATCGGTGTTCAATATGAAGATATTCTCTGGACGCCTGAAGTTCTAAAACAAGCGGATAAAATTGTAACCGTTCCCAATATTAACTATTATTATAGAGCCAATTCAAAATCAATCGTTAAAAAGAAACAAACAAAAAAACAGCAGTTTGATTCATACAACGCTAAAAAATATTTAATAGATTTTTTTGATAACAATAATTTGCCTTTAACTAAAAAGCAAAGAACGATTGTTAAAGAACAAAAGTATTTATTAAACATGCCGGTTGCAAAAATCAAAGAATATAAAAACACCCTAACAACTTATCTGTTTGGATTTTTGCCGATATATAGAAAAAAAATTAAACTTCCCGTTGTTAAGAAAAACACTTTTTTTGTTTGGGAACCTTGTTCAAAGTCGCATTCTGAGGTAGTCCCCGGATATTGTAAATACCTTCTTGATTTAGGCTACCACGTATCAGTTCTTTTAGATCCCGACAGAATCAAAGAAGGTTTATTTTGCAGATTTGTTGATGAAAATTTAACGGTAAATAAATTAAATCGAAAAGAGATTAAGGAATATTTTAAAAATTCTTCCTTGAGTGATTCTTGTGGCGTAATTGTTACAACAGTCGGTAAAATATGCGATTGCGTACATTATAATGAAGCGTATAGCGCATTTAACCCTATGGTTGATAAGAAAAAGCTTCTTTTTGTAGAGCATGAAGCAAGTTTTGCCGTTGATAAAGGAAGCTGGAAAGATGATTTAATAACGCTAAGAGAACTTAACTACAAGGGAGCAAGTTCAATTGTCGTTAATCCTCATTATTTTGGAGATGTTAAAATAACACCAAAAAATGAAGATATTACCAATTTTATTACAATAGGAGCAATAAGACCAAACAAGAAAAATTCTCAAATGATAGTTGATAGTGCCTATGAAGTACTAAAAAAAGGTTATAAAAATTTTAAAATAACAGTCGTTGGAAAAGGAAGTTTAAAACACATCGATAAAGAATTAAGACCCTATTTTGACATAAAAGGCAGATTGAGCTTTAAAAAGATGTATGAAGAAATAGAGCGTGCCGATTTTATGCTGACATCATATAACGACTATGACCCTGAACACATCCGTTATAATACATCAGGTACATCAGGTAATTTTCAGCTTGTATATGGATTTTTAAAACCCTGTATTATTATAAAAAGTTTTGCTCCTATTAACGGATTAAATGAAGATAATGCAATTTTATATAATGATGATAAAGATTATGTAAACGCTTTAATTAAAGCAATAGAAATGAATAAAGAAGAATATAAAGCTATGCAGGATAATTTAAAAATCTATGAGAAAAAGCTTTATAAAACTTCGCTTGAAAATTTAAAAGGATTAATAGATGGAAAATACAGTGTCTAAAATACCCGTAGTTTTTACTTTTGATAAAAGAATTATCTTAGCTGGTGCCGTTATTATTCAAAGTCTAATTGATAACGCTAAAAGCAATACTCAATACGATATTTACGTATATCACCCCGATATAGATGATAAAACCATTCTTGAATATAAAAAAATGGTTGAAAACACTCCTCATTCAATAACTTTTGAATATATTTCAAAAGAAAAATTTAAAAATGCTCCGATAAATAAGCATGGCTCTTGGACGGAAATTGTTTATTACAGGCTTTTAATCCCCGAGCTTCTGCCACAATATGATAAAGTTATTTATATTGATACAGATGCAATTATCTTAGGCGACCTAACTGAAGCCTATAATATCGATTTAGAAGGCTATGACTGCGCTGCTGTTGCAATGGAGAAAAACAACGACAAAATGATTTGTCACAAATATTTCCCCGAAAACAAAAACGATTTAACCTATATTTCAAGCTTCATTATATTCAACTCTAAAAAAATGAGGCAAGATAATTTTGTTAATAAAGTTTTTGATGTTATTAAAACATTTAACGATAGATTAAAATTCTTTGACCTTGATACGTTGAATATCGCATGCGATAGTATTAAGCCGCTTCCCTATCGCTATGGCGTATTTCAAAGCATTTATTATAACGATGATTTTAAAGGAAGCTTTGAATACAGTTTCTTAAAAAATATTTATAGCGATGATGAACTTCAAAAAGAAAAAGAAAACACAATTATGCTCCACTATGCAGGGCGCCCGGGGAAACCTTGGAGATTTAAAAAAGTTCCCGCGAACTATAAACAATACTTGGATAAAATTCCAAAAAGCTTAAAAAAATACACTTTTAGAGATTTAAGAAAAAAATTATTCAGCAAGGTATAATTAAATTAATGAAAACAGCAATAATTACTCTAACCTATAATAAACTTAATGAAGCAACAAAACCATATTTGAATTCATTATATAATTTTACGCCAATTGACACATTTGACCTTTTTATTGTTGATAACGGCTCAAATGACGGTACGGTTGAATTTATTGAAGAATTTAAAAAGAACCACACAAACATTACAATAATAAAAAACAAAGAAAATCTTGGCTATTCAAAAGGCAATAACCTTGGAATTATTGAAGCTCTAAAAAAAGATTATGATTATATTGCGCTATTAAATAACGATATTTTATTAACTCCAAATTGGCTAAATGACACAATAAGTGCTTTTAAGCTTGATGACACTTTAGGAATGTTGTCCCCCAGGAACAATGAAAAATGTAAATTAACACAAAATAATTATCTAAAAGGCTATAAAAAATATTTATCAAAATTTAAAGAACCCCTAAAATATGTTTTTACACCATTTTTCAGTTGTGTAATTATAAAAAAAGAAGTATTAGATAAAATCGGGCTTTTTGATGAAAACTTTTCACCCGCTTTTTTTGAAGATAACGACCTTTGTTTTAGAGCAATGTATGAAGCGTACTCTTTAGCCTACTCTAACAATACTTTTATATTCCACAACCACTCAACAACAAGCTCATCAATTGATAGTTCAATCCCTGAGAGAAACAAACAATATTTCTTTAAGAAACATCCCTTGGGAAGATATATTTGGGAACACAAAAGAACAAATATTATAAAAGATGTTATAAAATACATAAAAGAAGGTCAAAATTAATGGAAAAAAAGAAAAAAAGTGCGGTTTTTGCCCATTATGACAATAAAAATACGGTTCATGATTATGTTATTTTTTGCTTAAAAGAATTAAAAAAAATTGCTGATAATATTATTTTTGTTTCCGATTGCACTTTAGATGACATCGAATGCGATAAAATAAAACCTTTTTGCTCTGAAATTATCGCTAAACCCCACGGCGAATATGATTTTGGCTCATATAAAAGAGGTTATCAATATTTAAAGGAAAATAATCTTTTAGATGATGTTGATGAATTAATATTTGCTAATGACAGCTGCTTTGGGCCGTTTATGCCGTTTGGGGAAGTTTTTGATAAAATGAAAAGCAAAGACGAAAAATGGAGGTGTGACTTTTGGGGCATATCGAAGAATATCTTAAAGACCCCCCCCCCAACCTTCCTTAAATGAACATGTTCAAAGTTTCTTTATTGTTTTTAAGGAACAGATTTTTAAAAACAAAATATTTGATGATTTTATAAATAAAATAAAAAAAGAAGAAAATAAAGACGACATAATAAAAAAATATGAAATTGGTTTAAGCAGATATTTAGTTGACTTGGGGTTTAAATTTGATTCATATTGCGATTCTGAGACAAGAGCATATTTTGAATATAAAGACTATTTTAAGCAAGGCGGTTTTGTTTTAATTAAAAAAACTTATTTTAAATATTTAAAATATTTTTTAATAAACCTCATTTTAAAAAATATCAACGAGAAAAATTACTATAGCGAAGATTTGATATATAAATATCTTCAAGACACAAATCACAAAGGAAAAATCCTATACACTCTTAAGACAATAAAAAAGCTCATTATTTCAATTCAAATCACAAAAAGAAAAATTGTGTTTTTTGGAAAAACTTTTAAATTTTAAATCATTTTTGCAAAAATAGTTTTAGCTTAGTATAATTAAAATATTGAGCTCAGGACTTTTTAAGAGGCCTCATATATGAAAAAATTATTTTGTTTAGAAGTTGAAAAACACAATACCTATAATGTTATAAAAATAAGATTCTTTGCAATAGGTTTTAAATTCAAATTAAACAAAAGAAGCAGTCAAAAAAATAAAATAAGTTATATTGACTATATTTTTAATAAAGATACATCAAATTTTATTCCTCTGACAAATGAAAGATATTATGGCACAAGCTCAATTAAACCAATCGCATTTTATCTTCCTCAGTTTCATACAATTCCATTGAACGATGAAAAAATTGAAAGAGGTTTTTGCGAATGGACAAATGTTACAAAAGCAATGCCCTATTTTACGGGACACTATCAGCCGCATTTACCGATTGATGTAGGGTTTTATGATTTAACAACCGATAAAATAATGTATAGACAGGTTGAATTAGCTAAATTATACGGTATTTACGGTTTTTGTTTTTATTATTATTGGTTTTCAGGGGGAAAAAGACTTTTAGAAACGCCTTTGTTTAACTATTTAAATAATAAAAAACTGGATTTGCCTTTTTGCCTCTGTTGGGCTAATGAAAGCTGGAAATCTCAATGGGATGGCGGAAATAAAGAACTTTTAATGGAGCAAAAATTTACTTTTGATGACCCCGAAAGATTTTTCTATGACACTTTAGCGTTTTTTAAAGATGAAAGATATATAAAAATCGACAATAAACCGGTTTTAGTTTATTACAATCCAAAATTATTTAAAAAAGAAGAAACAATCTATTTTGTAAATAAATTGCAAGAATTAGCCAAAAAAGAAGGTTTTGATGGTTTATATATTATTGGAGCTTTAGTTTTTGAAAACAAAAATTCAACAGAATTTAATATGGATGCTTCGGTTGAATTTTTCCCGAATAACCACGAAAATATTAAAGAAAAAGAAATGAAAGACACATTTATATATAATGACTACAAATGTATTATATATGATATGGAAGATGCCGTTAAAAATAAAAAATTTATGCCAAATTATAACCATAAAGTGTTTAAAGGTATTTTCTCAAGTTGGGATAATTCGGCAAGAAAAGCTTTTAAGGGCGGCTGGTGTTTTCAATCAAGCCCAAAGCTTTATAAAACCTGGCTAAAAGATGTAATTAACTATACAAAAGAACAGTTCGAAGCTAAAGAACGCTATATTTTTATTAACGCTTGGAACGAATGGGCAGAAGGAGCGCATCTTGAACCGGATAGAAAATTCGGTTATGCTTATTTGGAAATGACAAAACAAGCGCTTCAAGAGGATAAATAATGGCAAATAATAATCCTAAAATATCAATAATTACCGCAAGCTACAATTATGCCGAATATATAAAAGAAACGATTGAAAGTGTTCTAAATCAGGATTACTCCAATTGGGAGATGATTGTGGTTGATGACGGGTCAAAAGATAATTCAATTGACGTTATTAAAAGTTATTGCAAAAAAGATGATAGAATTAAACTATATACCCACGAAAATAATATTAACAAAGGTTTAATCGAAACCATAAAACTCGGTTTAACAATGGCAACAAGCGAATGGGTTGCTTTTTTAGAATCGGATGACACATTTAAAAAAGAAAAACTTTCAAAATGTATTGAAGCAATTGAAAAATATAAAGACGTTGATTTTATATTTACGGATGTTGAATTAGTCGGGGATAAACAAGAGATTCACAAAAGATTTAAAAATTATTTTGAAGAACAAAGAAAAATCATAGGAAAAAATAAATATCCTCTTAAAATATTGCACACGTTATTAAAAGATAATCGAATTCCGACGTTTTCGTGCGTTATGTTAAAAAAGGAATTATTTAACGGTGTTGATTTTAATTCCCCGACCCCTCCCTGTCTTGATCATTGGCTTTGGGCGCAGATTTTGGGAAAAGCAAATGTATTATACATAAATGAAAAATTAACAAATTGGACAATACATAATAGCTACATCATAAAAGCGAAATACGATAAAGCTTTGCAAGCAAAATTTAGCGAAGGAATTTATAATTACATTAAAAATAATTCAAAAGGTTTTAGTGCGAAATTAAAAATATTTCCAGCCATATTAACACACTACAGAAAAAATATTTTCAGATTTTCGCTCAAAGAAAGAAGAATTTGCCTGTTTAAAAAAGAGTTTCGATTTTAAATATAAAAACCGAAATTCTAAAATTCTAAACTTTAATTCCAAAGTGGAAAATATTTTTTTTATTTTTAAATCTATGTTTGATAAGCTTGGAACAACGGCAAGTACAAAGCCAAACCCAAAACACCAACGATAACACCAATCCCCACCATTAAAGCAGGTTCGATTAATTTAGTAAATGCATCAATTGCCGCATCAAGCTCTTTATCAATGTAGCTTACGCAGTGATATAAAGCATCTCCCAAACGGCCGGATTGTTCACCCGTTGCAATCATAAATGTCATCATGGTTGGAACCTGGTGGACGTTTTTGAGTGCAGTGGAGAGGTGAATACCTTGTTGAACCTTTTGGGCCGCATCTAATATCGTCATTTTCAAAAGATAATTATCCATGGTGAGGTTTGCTAAAAACAAACAGTCAACAATCGGGATACCCGCTTCATAAGACACTTGTAAAACCGCAATGAAGTTAGAAAAATTTGAATATTTAAGCATTTTAGATAAAAAAGGAATCTTTAATACAAATTTATCTATCTGTCTTCGAACCAGCGGATTTTGATATAACCAAGGCAAAGTGAAGGCAAGAACCGCAACTACAAATACGCAAACGACCCATTGCTCTTTCATAAATGTTCCGGCATCCATACAAGCTCTTGTAATGGGCGGCAATTCTTTACCCAAGTTATTGAACATTTCTTCAAATGCCGGAAATACAACAATTAACATAACAAGTACGGCAACGATTGCCAGAAGCACGACAACACCCGGGTAAATCAAAGCACCGATTACTTTTCCTTTTGTCGCATCTTGTTTTTTCAATAATTCCAGCATTCTGCCTAACGTCTTATCAAGCTCCCCAGAATCTTCCCCGGCTTTGACAAGACCGATATATACACGCCCAAAGATTTGACGATATTTCTCAAGTGTTTCACCTAAGGTTGTACCGCCTATGATTTGTTTTCTAAATTCATGGGTAATTGAGCGGACTCTTGAAGAATCGGAGTTTTGTTCAATAAATAACAATGCTTCAATAATCGGGATACCGGTTGAAGTCAATATTTCAAGAGTTTGAGTAAAGTCTATTTTTTCTTTTAAGCTCAAAGACGTAACCTTGCCCATGCCGAGCCCGATAGTTTTTTTAGGCGCGGAAGCTTCACTATCCAACACCGAAGTCGGAATTAAATTCATTTCGCGAATTTTTTTTCTGGCTTCAGAAGCGTCAGCTGCTTCTATACGGCCGGAAACGGAAACGGAATTATCTTTTAGAGCAGTATATACATATGTTGGCATTTTTATTCACTCGCTAAACCTAATATTCTAACTTGTTCTTCAATTGAAGTATTGCCTTCCAAGACATGTCTTAAACATGACATCCTCAAAGTCTTCATACCTTGTTTAATTGCATAATCTTCCAGTTCAACGTCATGCGCCCTTTGAGCAATCATTTTTCGAATTTCATTATTAATAACCATTATCTCAAGCACGGCCAAACGTCCTTGATAGCCGGAGTTTTTGCAGCTCGGACAGCCTTTTGGTCTGTATATTTTTGTTTGAGTAAGTTTTTCAACTTCAACGGGGTCTGATAAAATTTGTCTTGCTTCTTCAATTGTCGGATAGTATTCTTCTTTACAATTCGGGCATAGTCTTTTAACAAGACGTTGCGCGATAACACCCGATAGTGTTGAAGAAATAAGATAATCTTTTGCACCCATTTCAATAAGTCTTGTAACTGTTGCAGCGGCCGAATTTGTGTGGATTGTGGATAGAACCAGGTGGCCTGTTAAGGAAGCTGAAATTGCAACTTCTAATGTTTCATAGTCACGAATTTCCCCGATTAATATAGTGTCGGGGTCTTGTCTTAAGATTGCACGAAGCGAATTAGCAAATGTGATTCCGGCTTTTGTGTTAATAGAAGATTGGTTAATTCCTTCAAGTTTAATTTCGACCGGGTCTTCAATCGTTGTGATATTAACGTCATCAGAGTTAATATATCTTAAAACGGCATATAATGTTGTCGTTTTACCGGAGCCCGTGGGGCCGGAAGTTAAAACAATGCCGTTTGGAGAAGATACCAGGTATCTGATTTTTTTAATATCTTCTTCGCTTGCGCCCACAATTTCAATTTTATCGGCTTTTGCTTGTTTTGAATCCATTTGAGGAGCCAAAACACGAATAACCATCTTTTCTCTGCCCGCAACAGGAAGCGTATTTACACGGAAGTCTTGGGCTCTGTTTTTATATTTCAAAGTGAATGAACCGTCTTGAGCACGTCTGTGTTCGGCGATATTCATTTTTGATAATACTTTAAATCTTGATAATACCGCACTATCTACTTTAGCGGGGATTCTTAAAACTTCTTGTAAGGATCCGTCGATTCTCATTCTGACGCGATAGCCTTCATTTAAAGGTTCGACGTGAATATCGGATGCTCTCATATCGATTGCCATTGTAATAATTTTGTTTGCCAATTGCGAAACGGCACTGTCCGACCCTTCAATTTCCTGTTCAACTTGATCCCAAAGTTCTCCGGAACCTTGCATAACGTCTTCATCTTCGTCAAGTTGTTCCAAAAGTTCTTTTGCTTCTTGTCTGTCGGCACTATAATATGTATTTATGAAGTTTTCATATTCAATGTGCGTAATAAGCATAACAGTCGGCTTCAAGCCGGTTTGATAAACAATTTCATTAATGACTTTAGTGTCATTAGGGTTTACCATCCCGACCACAAGGCTTTTATCCGTCATGCTCAAAGGTATTACTTTGTTTAATTTGACAAATGTTTCGGGTAGTATTGAAACAGCCGTCGATAATTCTTTTAACTGTTCGCTTGTTGCAAAATCAAGCCCCATTTGAGCGCCCAGCGCTTCTTTAAGGTCTTTTATCGTTACAAAACCCAATTTAACCAAAACTGACCCTAACGGTATTCCTTGGGCTTTACTTTCAGCAAGCGCGATTTCAAGTTGTTTTGGGTTGATTAAACCTTCTTCGGTTAAAATTTCACCCAATTTTTTTGTTTGAGGAGCATTAATCTTTTTGATTTTTGATGTTTCCTCTTTTGGCCCGTTTAGAGGGTTTGCTTTGGGTGATTGAGCGTTTTGCGCCGGTTTTGAAGTTTGAGGAGTTTGATTCATTGTTGGTTTTTGCGCTTTTGAAATATTTGAAGCATCGGAAGGGGAATTAATAGCTTGCTTTAATGTTTGGTTTTGCGCCGTTGCCGGAGCTACAGCACTATTTTGAGCACTTTGTTCTTTTTCATCATTAATATCATCATCAGAATCAAATTCTTTATCTAATTCAGGGTCGTCTTGTAAATCATCAAAATCATCCCCCGAGTCATCCGTAAAGTCCTCATCTTGAATATCATCATCACTGTCGTCAAAATCTTCTAAATCATCGTCGCTATCTTCATTTCTGCTCGAATCGGTTGAATTGCTTGAAGAAATTTGAGTATCATCAAGCGATTGTAATTCAACGTCACCCATTGAAACGTTTGTTTTAGCGGGTTGTTTTTCTTTTGCGTTCGAACTTGAATTTGAACTTAAATTTGGCGAGGATAAATCAAGGTCGCTATTTCCTTCGTTATAATCAATATCATCGTCATCGGAAATATTCAGCGTTTCTTCTTCGATTTTTATATCTTGCGAAAAATCAATTTCAAGACCTGCCGTTTCTTGATTTTGTGCGCCGTTTGAGTTTTTGTTTTCGTTTTTAGTTACGTTTTGGGGGGCAGCACTTGCAAAGTCATTTTCAACAGGATGCAAAGTACGATATTTCTTTACAAACTCATTATAAAACAGCTCAAAATCGTCCGTTGCCATTTTTATAAAATTAATATCAAGGTTGATGAATTTTTGAACATAAGCCTTGACTTCATTTATGTCCGACTCTTTACTTACCGCAACGAAAAACGCATCGAGACCAGTTTTAGAGCTTTTTTGAACATTAACCGGGATAAAATGCAATTTTTGCGTTGCGCTAAGTTCAAGGTCATTTATCAAATCAAAATTGATTTTATTTATAAGTTTTGCAATTGTACTATTATCCATTGTTGTCTTTACTTCTTTTATAGATTTTATAGATCGTATATTTGATTGTCTACTTCAGTGTTGTCTTTAACAATGTGAGGAGTTACAACGATAACTAATTCTTCGCGGGATTTTGAATTTGAATTAGATCTGAAGAATACTCCCAAGAACGGAAGGTCACCTAATAGCGGCATTTTTGTTGTTGTTTGTGTTTCGTTTTCTTTAATTAAGCCTGCTAATACAAGTGTTTCGCCATCTCTGATTCTAACGTTTTTGAGTTCTAAGTCTCTTCTTTGAAGCAATGTTGCCGCAATTTCATTTGAACCTGTTTCAGATGTCGAATAAACTCTTTCTTTAATCGTTGCAAATTCAGGAGAAATGTTCATCGAAACATATCCGTCAGGCGAAATGAAAGGAACAATTTCAATCAAAAGACCTTCGTCGGAGCCAATATCATATGTCTTTTGAGTTGCACTTGTAATTGAGCTTGAAGATTGCAAAACTTGGCTTGTAACTGATTTTACATAATCGGATGTCATATCGATTACTGCTTTTTTACCGTTTGTAACCATAATCTTAGGATTTGTTAAAACCCTTCCGTTGCCGTTTTCAATCAAATATGTTAATTGATAAACTAAAGCTTTATTATTTGATTTTGATATGGTGGTCGGATTTGTAACCGTTGAAACATTACCGTCTTTATCTGTTGTGGTTGTCGTTTCAGAGCTTGCATAATCATGACCCCAGATGAAGAATGGGTTATTTCTTGTTGTTGTTAAACCGCCTTGATCAAAGCTTAAGTTGATAAACGGAGACCATAAATTCCAAGAGTTTGAAAATTCTTTAGAACCCGTTTCGTTTAATTCGATAACCGATAATTCAACATAAGCCATCAATTGTTTTTTATCGTGTTCTTTAATAAAATCTCTTATTATTTCAATTTGTTCAACCGAACCGCCATAAGTTGTGATTTTTCCTAAATCAGGGAAATATGCAATTGATAAAGGATTGCTCTTGAATGGCTGCATATTTGAATTTCCGGAGTTACGATAAGAGCTTCCGCCTTTCTTTTCAACCCCGTCATCTTTACATGCGACCGTTCCGCCGCCTAATACAACTTCATCTTCATCATCTGATGTATTATCTTCTTTTATGTCGCCATCCATGCCATAGAACAATGAATTACAAATTAATGAAGCCATTTCTTTTGGCGTTGTGTGATTAACTTTGAAGCTGTTAATCATCGGTTTTGTATCAATTACCGGCAACACTCTTTTAACTGCGTTGACATCGGCGATATTACCAAATACAACTATTTGGTTTGATGAAGGAATTGCAGTGACGGAAGGTTGGTTTGACAGACCGAAATATCCCGCACCAAACACATTATTGTTCATAAAATCCGCAACGCTTTCGGCATTTGCGTATTTAACAGGTAAAAATGTCATCGTTTGTTTTGAATAAGCAACATCTTTTGCCGCATCCAATGACATAACCGTAATTGTGTTGCCGTCTAACGTATAAGTTAATTGGCAAGATTTGAATATTACCAAAAATGCATCGTTGATTTTGATATTTTTAAGATCTAAGGTTATGTCGCCTTCGACCGATTTATCAAAAACGATATTTAAACCGGCTTTGTCCGCAATCATTCTGAGAGCCTGTTTTAAATCAGATTCTCTTAATGAAAGATTGACTCTTTTGTCCGAATTTGTGATAACCGGAGTGGAATCAAGTCTCAAAGTTGTTTCAAATGTTCTTGCATCGTATGAATTTAAGTTTAACAAACTGGAAGTTGATGCCGGCATTTGAGTCTGACGCAAATAAGAATCAGAAACTCTATCTAATAGTGAGATTTTGTCCTCATCATATCCGAAAGCGCTCTGCGCAAGCAAAGTTAAACTCAACAATGCTAAACACATTTTACCAAAGTTCTTCGGTTTAAAATTTTGCATTTTTATTATTCTCCTAGACTAATTTTATCTTTAATATTATTTAATATTATTTCGTATTGATTAATATATCGTTTTCACTGACATATCTTCGAGCATCCGACACAACACTTGAGCCTTCTTTGTTTACGGTTGAGTATTGTCTTGTTCCGCCGGAAGTGTATTTTGCGCTTCCTGCTATATTTGTTATTTTAAATTCTTCTCCGATGTTTGCTCTGTAGATATTGCTTCCAAGTGCAATCGCAACGGCATTTCTTCCTATATCGACAACTTTAAAGTCATCTAACATATCGCCTTTTTGAACAAAATAATCATTGTCTTCAAAAGTGATAATTGCGGAAGGTTTAACATCGTCATACATAATACCCGATACCGCTATCGACATAAGCTTCATGGTATCTTCTTTAACACCGAATTTTTCCGGCGGTTTTGGAACTCCCGAAGCATCATAGTCAATTTTTGCAACGGGAACGGTCGATGTCATATATTTAGCGGTGGGCAGGAAGGGATTATCTCTGCCTTCGGGTTTAACATCTATAACTTGTTTTTTAGCTGCGACTTGTTCGCCTTGAGCTGCCGTTTCTTCTTGCGAATCGAGAGCATCTTCATCGGCTTGAACATCACCTGCTTGTTCTTCATTTACAACGGGGATATTCTCTTCATTCCTTTGAGCAATTTCGTTAGCATCAACATTATTCATTTCATCAACTTTCGTTTGAGGAACGGCAAGTTGATTTGAATTCATGCCTTTAGAGCCCATAAAGTTTTGAACTCCGTAATATATTCCCCCAATCACCGCAACGACAAGCACAACAAACAAAAGTAATCCGACGGGGTTTGAGCTTTGCGCTTTCTTTTGTTCACCTCGTCTTGGGTAAACAACGTCATCGTTCGATGCGCGATTTTGTTCATTTACAACATTTGCCAATTGACTATCTATGTCAAAATCCTCGTCAGGCGAGTAACTATCTTGTGATTGATTATCGCCATTTTTTAAAATATCTTGCAATTGGCTCTCATCAGCGTCATCTGACGAATCATCAACAAACTCTATTTCGTCGCTTGAATCTTCTTGCCTTGATTGTTTGGCAGAAGATTTAGCTCCCGACTGTTTATTTTTGATAGAGACAATCTCATCGTCATCATCGGCTAAAACATCTTCCCAAGATACTGTGCCGTCATCATCGACTTGAAGTTCGGCATTGTTGTCTAAAAAATCTTTTTCATCCTCAAATAACATCTGGTTTTAAACTCTTTTAATACTAATCTCACAAAGTTTTATATTTTAATTTTACATAAAATATAATATAAGTTTACTATGACTATTTTTTTTGTCAAAGTATTACTTTTTAGTAACAATCTTCATCATAAACGAGCTCTATGCCCTCTACAACGATTGTGTCACCGTTTTTTATTCCTTTTTCTCTCAGTTCATCATAAACTCCCATTGAATCCAATATATTTGTAAATCGTCTGATTTGCTGCATATTCCTTATGTCTGTTACAGAAGTTAATCTTTTTATCTTTCCTCCGCTAACATTATAAGTGTTTTTATTTATTTTGGCAATTTCAAATTGCGAATCGTCGTTATTGGTTGAATCAACATCGTTTGCTATATCGACATTTATTTTTATATCTTCAATCGTCTCAAGCTTTGCGCTAACGTAGTTTACAAGCTCTCTTAAGCCTGTTTTTGTCACTGTTGAAATTAAAAAAATTTCATTCATCGGGTGGATATTTTCGCTAAATTCTTTTTTAATTTCATCCGCATGGTCTAAATCAATTAAATCAGTTTTATTTAATACAATTATCTGAGGCCTGTTTTTAAGTTCAATGTCAAATTTTTCAAGCTCTTTATTAATTTTGAAATAATTTTGTATGCTATCATCTTTTGAAATATCAATAACATGCAATAATAACTTACATCTTTGAACATGCCTTAAAAATTCATGCCCAAGACCCAAACCAACAGATGCTCCTTCGATGAGTCCCGGAATATCGGCTATCACAAAACCGTCGCCTTGGGGTTTTTTAACGACTCCCAAGTTTGGAATTAATGTCGTAAAAGGATAGTCGGCTATTTTTGGCTTAGCTTCGCTAATAACACTAATTAAACTTGATTTTCCGGCATTTGGCATACCCAATAAACCGACATCGGCGATTAATTTTAATTCGAGTTCTAATTCTCGCTCAATTCCCGCTTCGCCGGGTTCGCAAAATTGAGGAGCTCTTTTTTGAGCGGTTGCAAACCTTGCGTTTCCTCTGCCGCCTCGGCCTCCTTTTGCGATGAGCACGGTTTTATTATTTTCATTCAAATCTGCAATAAGTTTATTTGTTTTTAAATCTCTTACAACTACTCCCACGGGCATTTTAATATAAAGGTCGTCGCCATTTTTCCCGTGGCAATTTTTGTTTTGGCCGTTTTGGCCGTTTTGAGCTTTAAAAACGGATTTATGAGTGAAATCTAAAAGTGTTGACATATCATTAGTTGCAACAAAATAAACGCTTCCGCCCATACCGCCGTCGCCTCCCGCGGGGCCGCCTTTGTCGACATATTTTTCTCTGCGCCATGCCGTTGCTCCGTTTCCGCCGGAGCCGGAAGCTATTCTTATTTTGACCTTGTCAATAAAAGTTGACATTTTTAAATTGCAATCCTTTCAAGAATTTTTCTTGCGCAAATATCTCTCAATTGAGCTCTCAAAAGGGGTAAATCAACATTTTGACAAACCGCTTTATCATAATTTGCAACAACCATATCTGTAATTAATTGTAACATCAAAATAAAATGAGATTTGTCAATTTTGTTATTTTGATATTCATCCGTCAATTCCATCAAAAACGGATAATATTCAATCATTGAACAAGAATTAATTGTTGCAATTGCGGTCAATAAGACTCTGTCTTTTGTGTCTTCAAAAACAAGCATCAAATATAATTTTGCATATCTTTTAAATTTCGAAACAAGCTCGATTAAATGTCTTTCATTGAGATATTTTTCAAAACAAAAGACAAAATCGCGATACAGATTCTCGTCATCCGTTATCTTACCTTCATTTTCGAGATTTAAAAAATCTTTTATAAAGCAGCCTAAAAGATTTAAGTCATTATTAAAATCTCTTTTAACCGAAAGAATATCTCTCATCAGCTCAATGTCGAGATTGAGCTTGAGATACTCCATAATTTTTTCCATCTGTAAAATATAATCCATAATCAATATTCTATATTTTTATTTTTAAAAATACCAAATATTTAATAAAACTTCATTTTAAAGTAGGATTAGTTTGTTTAGGCAATGTTACAAACAAGAAAGCTTTTGTTGCAAATAAAATTTGTTTAAAATAGAATTGTATTGTTATTAGATTACCTTTTCGGTCATTATTTCCAAATGGTTTTTCTAACCAGCCTTCCCATAGAGGTCAGGATTAAACCGAAAAACAGAAAGGACAAACGAAACTATGGCAGTTGCTACTTTAGTAGAATTATTAGACGCAGGTGTACACTTTGGCCACCAAACACAAAAATGGAACCCGAAAATGAAACCTTATATTTTCGGAGCAAAAAACGGTATCTACATTATCGACTTAAGAAAAACATCCGATTTATTGGATAGAGCCTATGAAGTAGTAAGAAAATTCGCTTCTCAAGGCAAAAATGTTCTTTTTGTCGGAACAAAAAAACAAGCGGTTGATGTTATTGCCCAAGAAGCAACCCGTTGCGGCGGATATTACATAAACAGAAGATGGCTCGGCGGTATGATGACGAACTTTGAAACAATCAGAGCGAGAGTCAATAAATTAAGAGAATTAGAATCATTCCTCGAATCAGGCGCAGCAAACAAATTACCCAAAAAAGAAATTGCTCAATTAAACAGACAATTGGCAAAATTATCAAAAACCTTAGGCGGCATAAAAGAAATGAAAGGCATGCCTGATATTTTAGTTGTGGTTGACCAAAAGAAAGAATTAATCGCAATTAAAGAAGCAAATAAACTTAATATTCCGGTTGTTTGTTTGGCTGATACCAACGCTGATACCGACGGAATCGATTATATCATCCCCGGAAACGATGACGCTTTGCGCTCAATTAAACTGATTGCTTCAAAATTAGCCGACGCTGTTTTAGAAGGAAAAGAATTAAGACAAAATAACGCTAAAACCACGGGCAAAATTGAAAAAATTGAAGCAAAAGACGCAAATGCCGCTGTTGAAGCCGTTGAAGCATAATGACAATAATTTTAATTAGGAGAAAAAACTATGGAAATTAAAGCATCTATGGTAAAAGAATTGAGAGAAAAAACAGGCGCAGGTATGATGGATGCCAAAAAAGCTCTCGTTGAAGCCAATGGTGATATGGAAAAAGCAATGGAAGTTTTAAGACAAAAAGGCATGGCTTCCGCTGATAAAAAAATGGGCAGAATCGCAGCCGAAGGCACAATCGCTTCCGTTGTCGAAAATAAAAAAGGCGCAATGGTTGAAGTTAATTGCGAAACGGATTTTGTTGCTAAAAACGAAGATTTTAAAGACTTTGCAAACATGATGGCACGTGCCGTTTTAGAATTAAATCCAAAATCTGTTGAAGATATGCAAAAAATGGATTGCCCGATATGTAAAAAACCGATTGAAGACGTTTTAAAAGAAAAAATCGCTAAAATCGGAGAAAAAATCACGATAAGAAGATTTGCAAGATATGACGCAAATTGCTGCGTAAATACATACATCCACAATGGCAAAATCGGCGTATTATTAGAAACAAAATGCACAAATTGCGACGAAAATCTAACAAAAGACATTTGCCTGCATATCGCTTCAAACGCTCCTGAATTTATTTCAAGAGAAGAAATCCCCGCTTCCGTTATCGAAGAAGAAAAAAGAATCGAAATGGGAAAAGAAGATTTAGCCAAAAAACCTGAAAACATCAGAGAAAAAATTGTTGAAGGAAGGGTTAATAAATTGATGGCTCAACGATGCCTACTTGAACAACCGTTCGTTAAAAACCCCGATATGACAATTGCTCAATTAATTGAGGGTAAATGCGAAATTGTTAAATTCGACAGATTCGTCCTTGGTGAAGGTATCGAAAAAAGACAAGAAAACTTCGCTGATGAAGTTATGAGCCAAATTAAAGGCTAGCCATTTTAGCCGGGACTTTTTGGCCGGACTTTTTCGTCCATAAAAGTTATAAAGACTTTAATAAATTGCCCTTGTATAACAAACTATACAAGGGCAATTGTTTATTTTAAATTATCTTATTTTGCTTGGTTATTGATGAGATAATCTTGCGTTTGAGGCTGGTTTTGAGGTTGAAATTGTGGTTGCAGTTGAGGTTGAAATTGAGGCTGCATTTGGGGTTGGATTGGTGGCTGGTTTTGGGGGTTACTCATATTTAATTGCGGGTTTGATTTTAATCCGCCATTTTGAGCACATTGCTGGCAAGGATTTTGCATTTTTACCCCTTCGATTACGGCCCGGGAGAAATAGTTCATTTCTCTATCCAATAATCCTTGAATCAAATTGCCCACAAAAAGATATGAAGGGCCGTCTTGTTTAAAAATCTGCCCCAAAAGCATCATAAGATGATAATTCATTTGCGTGCCAACACCTCTCCCTTGGATTTTAAGGTGTTTTACCCCATTATCAACAAGTTTTTTAGTTACTTCATAACTGTGACAAAGTGTGTTTTCAAGCGCTATACTTGGCGTCATCGTTTTTCTGATACATTCAAAAGGTTTTGTAACGGCTCTATCCGTTCTGAATTGTTCTAAATGCCTGTAGTGGTCGGGCATCTTCGGGCAATTAAAAGCGCATGGCTGATTAATTAAAACTTCGATTCTTGAAATATCATCGATTAAATTAGGGTTTTCGTAAAGCGCAGTTTTAGAATATTCCGGCCTTACGACCACCATGTCATATTCTTTTAATAATTCATTATAAAAATTTGTCTCATTTTCGACACTCGGTTCTTCAATTCTGTTTGCCCCTTGGAATCGAAACGCGGGTTTAACTACGGAAGCCACAACGTAGCTTTGAGGGTATTTTTCTTTGATATGATTTTTTAAATTATCGTCATAAACAATAAAATGAGAATCAAAATCATACGCCATATCCAAAAGATAATTTGCATATCTGTCTTTTAGATCATCTTTTGTCAATTGGGTGCACGAAAAAGTAAATGTCGGTGTGACATTAATTTCTTTTAAATAATTAAAAATGCGGCCCAACCTTTTTGAATCGAAAGCATCCATAACGGCAGGAGCTCTGCCCCCTGTCCAGATACATGCGGGAGAACCAAAACCATTCACTTGAGGCAAGATTATTTCATAATCTTTATACGCTTTAAAAATAGCGCCCCAAACAGCTTCATACTGAAATAAAATCGGCAAAGACCAATTGATGTCTTTTCCATACTTGAACACATCTAAGACCATAAGTTCACCTTTATTCATATTTTGATACACTTAAATAAATTATATCATCTAAAATATCATATTTCAAACAATTGAGAAAAATAAAAACCGTGGTATAATCAACAAAAGTTACGGATTAATTAAAATTATGGATGAAATTTTAAAAATCAAAAATTTAAACCTAGGTTTTATAATAGAACAAAACTACTATAGCGCACTAAATGACGTCAATTTATCTTTTGAAAAAGCAAAAATCCACGCAATCGCAGGCGAATCGGGGTGCGGAAAAAGTGTTTTAATAAATGCGATTTTAAATCTTTTAGATAAAAATGCAAAAATAATCGATGGCGAGATAATTTTTGAAAACCAAAATCTACTTAATTTAAACGAAACGCAAATGAGAAAAATAAGGGGAAATGAAATTTGCCTCATCCCGCAAGATCCTTTCATGTCACTAAATCCTCTCTATACAATCGAAAATCAGATGATGGAAATTCCATATTTAGTTGAAAATTATAAAAAAAATGAAGTTCTTGATATAATTAAAAATTCTCTCGATGAAGTGAGAATTAAAAATATTGATACTGTTTTAAAATCCTATCCCCATGAACTTTCGGGAGGAATGAAGCAAAGAGTGATTATTGCTATGGCGCTTGTTTCAAATTCAAAATTAATTCTTGCCGATGAACCCACAACAGCGCTCGATGTCAGTGTATCTAATTCGATTTTGGATTTGTTGGTTGAGCTTAAAAACAAAGGGAAAACAATAATTTTAATAACCCATGACCTTTCAATCGTTTCAAATTATTGCGATACGACAACGATTATGTACCTTGGCTGTATTATGGAGCAATCATCCAATACAATTAAAATTTTTAAAAACCCTCTTCATCCCTATACAATAGCACTCTTGGGGGCACTGCCCAACAAAAAAGGAGTGAAGCTTGAAAACATCAAAGGTCAAATTTCTCCGATTACTCAAATTATTGAAGGTTGCAAATTCCACCCCAGGTGCAATTGCGTAATGGAAAAATGCCGTTTTGTAAGACCCGAATTAAAAGATTGTAACGGCACGCAAGTTGCCTGTTGGCTGCATGAAACATAAACGACACAAAAAACAGGGAAATAGAAAATAGAAAATAGAAAATAGGGGGTAAAAACAGGGAAATAGAATAATTGCCCTGGGCCAGACTTGAACTGGCACGAAGTTATTAGCCTCACCGGATTTTAAGTCCGACGTGTCTACCGATTCCACCACCAGGGCAAATAAACTATATAAATTTTAAATGTGCTTAACAAATGATATAACAAAAAAATTTTATTGTCCAGCGCTTTTTTCAACAATTTCATTCATATATGAAACCATTTCATCAACGTCAATTCCGTGGACTTTTGCACCTGCTTCAAGGTTTTCAAATCTTGCTGCGGCACAGCCGATGCAACCCATACCGAACTTTGAAAAAGCTTCCAGAGTTTCGGGGTATTGTGTCACAATATCCATTATACCCATTTCTTTTGTAATTTTTGCCATCTTTTTCTTGCTTTCTTTATTTTTTGACTTTCTTAAATAATACATTAATAAAATACCATGGATAATTCTAATTTTACAAGCACAAATTTTATCGGGCTTTATTCAATTAAAAAACATTCCATGAAAAAATCTCTGTCATTTGACACAAATAAAGCCTTATTATTGGTCGGATTCAAAGTCTTTTTTCAAAAGTTTTTCAAAATCTGACGGTTTTATATCTCTTATAAATTCTTTAAATTCTTTTGCTTCCTGTTCGTCTTTTTCTAAATCAGTCGAAATAAGCCCTGTTGCAAGTACATTATCCGTGACAAATATGGGTACATCCGCTCTTAGAGCTATTGCTATGGCATCAGACGGACGAGAATCAATTTGCAGTTCTTTATCGAGTTCTTTATTATACATATAAATCGTTGAAAAATAAGTCTGATCATCAACGTCATTTATTTCAATTCTCGTTATTTTGTAGTTTGATTGTTTTGATATATCGATAAATAAATCATGGGTTAAAGGTCTTTGAGAAGGTATATTTTCTATTTTTCTTATAATTGCGCTTGCTTCGGCGGAGCCAATCCATATGGGAAGCGCTTTTCTGTTTTCTTTATCATTTAAAACGACTATGGGTGAACCTGTTCTTGTGTCTAATGCGATACCCATAACTCTCATTTCAATCATATTTTTCTCCTTTGAAATATAATTATATCATCAAAAAAATGATAAATTTACAAATGTTTAGAGTATTTTTTGTTAAACTATACTATAATATAAATTGACGATAAAGGAGTATGTATGAAAAGCATAAATTTATTATCTTTTATAGAGGAAAAAACGAGAGAACAAGAAAATAACGTCGCACTTGGTACAAAAACCAATCTCGGCTGGTCGGAATTAACCTATAAAGGCCTTGGAATTTTATCAAGAAGAATAGGGAGCTATCTTATAGCTATCGGTATGAATAAGGGTGATAAAGCAGCAATTATATCAGAATCCATGCCGGAATTCGGCGCCGTGATATTTGGAACATTTTTAGCAGGGCTCACTATTGTTCCCTTAGATATTAAATTAACAATCCACGAATACAATCATATATTATCCGATTGCTTGCCAAGAGTTTTGTTCGTGAGTGAAACGTATCTTGAAAGTGCCAAAAAACTTAAAGAAATTATCCCCTCAATTGAGCAAATTATATTAATTGACGCTAAAAGACAAGAATATGAATACGCTAATATCTATAACCTAAATGATATACCCGAGCAAAAATGGCGCCATCAAAGACTCGATAAAACGGCAATGATTGTCTATACTTCAGGCACCACCGGAAACCCAAAAGGAGTTGAGATAACCTATAAAAATATCTTAAGCCAAGTTATTTCAATCGGAAAATGTTTCAACTTCAGCTCAAACGATTCGGTATTATCAATACTGCCCATGAATCATTTATATGAAATATCGGTCGGGTTTATGTCATTTTTAAACAAAGGCGCTTCGATATATTATTCCCACAGCTTAAAACCAAAAGATGTTTTACATGCGATGAACGCTAAAAAAATTACATTTATGGTTGCCGTTCCATCATTTTTGAAGTTAATGAAAGCGACTTTAGAAGCGCAAATCAGACAATATGGGCCATTTAAGAAAAAATGGTTTGAATTTAAGTACGCTCTTTCTTCTTTATTTAATAATCCAAAATTATCTAAAATGCTCTTTAGAGAACTAAGGATGCAATTTGGCCCTTATTTTAAAGGCTTTATGTCAGGGGGAGCGCCTTTGGAATATGAAGTGGGGAAATTCTTTGATACAATTGGCGTAATGGTCTATGAAGCCTATGGATTATCGGAAGCAAGCCCCGTTGTTTGCGCTAATTGTGAAGGACATCGAAGATTGGGTTCAGTCGGTAAAGCAATTCCCGATGTTAAAGTAAGATTAGACAACAAAACAAACGAGCTTCAAGTTCTGGGTGACAATATAATGAAAGGCTATTATAATAAGCCCGAAATGACTCGCGAAGCGTTCACCGAAGACGGATGGCTCAAAACAGGCGACATTGCAAGAATTTCAACGCATGGATATGTCTATATAACAGGAAGAATCAAAAATATGATAGTACTCTCGGGCGGCAAAAAAGTCTTCCCTGAAGAAGTTGAAGCAGTGTTATCCAAAAGCGAGATGATTCAAGAAGTGCTTGTATATTCCGATATTATTAAAACAGGTTCTAAACAAGGAACAGAAGAAATCGTGGCCAAGGTTCATCCCGACAAAAGCACTCTTGAACAATATAGCGACGATAAGGAGCTTGAAAAAGTAATCAGAAACGAAGTTAAAAAGTTTTCTTTGGAATTATCTTCCTATAAAAGACCAACTAACATAATTGTTTCAAAAGAACCTCTGCCAAGGACGGGAATATCTAAAATATCAAGAAAAAATATCAATAAAGTTGAACAAAAGGTATAAGATAAACCCTATCCCAATTAAACAAAATTAAATATTTAAAAATTAAATATTGAAAAATTTAAAAAGAAAAATTCAAAAAGCCCTTTTGATTTATTATCTTGGGGGCTTTTTAATTTTGTTTTGTTTTTGTTTTTTATGTTTTATTTTTTTTGGGGGGGAAGCTACTTTTTATCGGTAACTTTAATTAAATGCCAGCCAAATTGAGTTTTAACCGGTTGAGAAATTTTTCCCACATCGCCATTAAAAGAAGCGTCTTCAAATTCTTTTACCATCATGTTACGTCCGAAATAACCTAAATCTCCGCCATTTGCCTTTGAGGGACAGCTTGAATATTTTTGTGCCGCTTGTTCAAAAGTAATTTCATTGTTTTCAATTTTGCTTTTTAATTCATTTGCGCTTTTTTCATCTTCCACCAAGATGTGAGAAGCGCGAACCTGTGTAATTTCGTTGTTCATTGCTGCTCCTTTGTTATTTATACCTGTTAAAATAATACTCAAAACAACAAAAAATGTTAATAGCAATTTTTTCATTTTTTATTTTCTCCTCTTTTTAATTTTCTTTTTTGGATTTTATCATAAAATATGCTATAATGTAATTAACTTTGTGCGCACTTTTCAATTTTGTTCCTACATCTGACCTAACAGGGAGAGCTTTTCAGCTTTTTATGGTGTTTGAAGTATACCTACATAAAATATTTTATTTTTAAAATATGTTCTTAATTAAAAGAAATGTTTAAAGGAAACGGATGCACCCTGGGGCTCACCCACCTGCTATATAGCGGGTAACAAAATTGGGCGCACAAAGTTTTTATTATTTATTTTATTTTATTTTATTTAACCGTTTGAATAATTTGTGCTTCAATATATTGAGCTATTTCTCTTTTGTCACAGGTTATATCTATTGTTTCATTTGAGAGGGTTTTAATTCTGACAAAATATTTTTTATTTGCTCTTTCGACACTCACGCTATATATGTTTTTAAATGCGATTGTGATGTAGTTAAATGATGCGAGTTTATTCATATTCGCGCAATAGATGAATCTGTTTTTGGTAAAATCGACGACAAACTTTGTGTTTTGGGTGGTGTTAATTAATTTATCCGATTTATAATCAAAATTCAGAGAGATTTTTTTCAAATTATAGTTAATTATAAAATCCCCAAGGTCTTTTATCTGCTTTGCATTAGACATAAAATTAATCGTTTTGTGCTGATTTTTCATCAAAAAAGAGATTCGATTTTCTTTATATAAAATTTCATCGACTTTATATAACACAACCCCTTGAAGCGAACTTGTGCCGTTAGTTAGATATATTGCATCATTATCGACGCTATAGTAGATTGAATTTGGGATAATTTCGCTTGCAAGTAATCTTATATTGTTAAATATTCTTTTATAAAGTTCATCCAAAAAATAATTTCCAAAATAGCTTATCTGCTGGCTTACGCCAAAAATCGGCATTTCAAGGTAATTGTATTTTGTATCGATTGTGAAATTTTCTTTTCTTAAATTGATGTCAAAAACTTCATAGTGGTCTTTTGTTTTGTAGTATGAAAAAATATGTTTTTGTCTGTAATATGCCCAAACAAAGTCACATTCCCAATCGGACGCTTCGTAAAGAATATCGGTTAGGTTTTTGTGTTTGTGTTCAATTCTTTTAATACATGCGTTTTTAAATATTTTATGCACAAGATTTTTTGTCTTGTTTCCGATTGGATAAAGCGTCAAAGTGTGGTTAATGCCGTCAACAAGATAGTTTATTTTTGCGCTAAAGCTGTTTTTCTCGATTCCATCTAAATATCTTGTTTGAATTTCTTCATAGTCATAGTAATTTGGGTTTTTGGGGTTAAAGTTTTTAATTATTGCTATTTTTGTGCCGTCTTTATTTGTTGAAATTGAAAGATGTCTTGTAATTGTGTTTATTTCGTCATACGCAAAATCGTTTTCAATTAAAATATCCCTTAAGCTTTTTAATATTTCTTCTTTTGTTTTGAAATCAAGCTTTGAAACAAAATAAAAAATATATAGCGCCATTGCAACAATTGCAATAACGAGACTAAAAACTAAAATACTCATTTTTCATCATAACTTTCATCTAATGACCAACATCTTCGAATCAGATAAAAACTATCCATCAAATTCAAGAATTTATCTGTGTAATTTTTTGTGGGCGTCTGTTTAATGATATTTTTCCCGTTTGAAATTAAATCATCCTTAATTGCAATATCATTTAATTTTTTTATTTTTTCAACTATATCATTCTCATCCAACGGATTAAAATATAGCGCGGCATTTTTTAATTGCGAATTATATCCTAAATTATCGCTTATCAGTACGGGACAATTAAAATACATCGCTTCAAGAGCAATGAGGCTGTCGGTCCCGGCCAGACACGGGCACAAAAGTGCATAAGCGTTTTTATATAGCGCCATAAGTTCTTTTTGGTTGATGTAATTGAGAAAAATTACATCATCCTCAAGGTTTAATAACTTCACCTGCTCGATTAAATAGTCTTTATTGCCCTTGTCGAGCCCGCAAAAAACGAGTTTGAGGTTGATATTTTGTTCTTTCATAATTTCAAGAGCAAGAATTAATCGGATGTGGTTTTTATGGCTCCAGAATTGGGCGGGATAGAAGATATAGTTATTTTTTGTAAGATTATTGTTTTTTAAGATATTATTATCTTCTATTGTTTTTTCAACCCAAGTCGGATAGGGTAAATTTAAAAGCTCGATATTTTCATCAATTATGTCATATAAAATTCTTATGTCGTCCTTTACGACTTGATTAAAAGTTAAAATTTTTGTTGCCGAAGTTAAAAATGTGTTTAATTTTTTGTCTGTTTTTTCGATGATTTTATTTGTGTTAAATTCCGGGAAATACGGCAAAATCCGATGCGCAACGTCTCTAATTGCGCTAAAATATGGAATTTCAATATGTTCAACAAGATAAGGATTTAAAAAGAAAACGACATTAACTTTATCTTTTTTTAGTCTTTTGTTGAGCGAAAAAACGGGTGTTTTAGAAAATTTTATTTTGAAAGGATTTATTGAAATTTCGGGCTTTTTATAGTATTTGAGGCTGATAAATTTTGCGTTTTGTTGATTTTTAAATATATTTTTCTTTCCGAAATAATAAAACACAAAGTTGTGGCTGGTGTCGCTTTTTAATATTTCTTCGACAAACGACAATTCAAAAGTTAAATCCCCTTGGGATTTTGGTCTTTTAATATCGCCTAAATATATTCCTATTTTCAAGTTTAACCCTCTTTAGATTCTTTTACTTAAAAAGACGGCATCGAAAATTAGATAAATTAATAATCTCAACCGTCTTTTAAAAATTATTTTGAAAAATTCTTAAGCTTTTGTAAATTTCCCTGCTCTGATACAAGATGTGCAGACAGACATTTTTTTAACCGTTCCGTTTGGAAGTTTGACTTTAACTGATTGCAAGTTTGGCAATTGTCTGTGGACATTTTGTTTATGAGAGAACGAAATCTTCGCTGCTTTCAAAGAACCTTTTCCGCAGATTTCGCAATATACTGACATTTTTCATCCTTTCATAAGTATTGTTAATAATATCATATTAAATCAATAAAAAAAATCAAGCAAAAATCTGAATGTTTACTAATCTGAATGTTTACTAATTTTTGTAACCGTTATAAAATCATAAGATGTTGAAAAATTATGAAATGTTAAAAAAATGTAATTTTATTTTGGCAAGCGCATCCGTCAGAAGAAAAGAAATTCTCTCAAACGCAGGCTATAACTTTGAAATCATCCCGTCAAACTATGAAGAAAACATACAAAATCAAGTTTTTAGCGATGAAATTATAAATAATTGCGCATTACAAAAAGCGCTCGAAGTTCAAAAAAGAATAAATAAAAATTGTTTAATAGTTTCTTGTGACACTGTTGTCGTTTTAGATAACGTAATTTTGGGTAAACCAAAAGATGAAAATGACGCTTATAGGATGTTAAAAGGTCTTTCAAATAAAACGCATAGGGTAGTTAGTTCGCTGTGTTTAATTTTTAAGGATAAAAGAATTGTTCAAAATGAAGTTACAAAAGTGACTTTTAGGAAATTAAATGATGAAGAAATAATTAATTATATCAAAATCAAACGCCCTTTTGATAAAGCGGGAAGCTACGCTATTCAAGACGAAGGTTTCGATTTTGCAACATCAATCGATGGCGAATTAAATAACGTCATCGGATTTCCTTTGGGGTTGTTTGAAAAATTGATAATGAAAGTGTGGTAAGTCTTTTTTACCCTTGCATCCTTCAATTGTTATTTTTGTAAAAAAATTATATAATATCTTTAAATTATTAATTTTTCGCATATTATGAATTAATTCTCTTGACCCTTTGATATTAGTGCTTTTGAGGCAGAATAAAATGTTCGATAATAACGCAATAAAATAATAAAATTTTTTTTAAACATTATTTCGAACTTTTTAATTTCAATTTCGTTTTACTTTTTGTAAATCGAAAATAAAGGAGAAAAAATATGTCAGATGAAATTAAAAAAGTGGAAGAAAAACAATGTTTTTGTAAAAGTGAATTTTTCAGAAATTTTTTGACGGTTGCCTTAGGTACGTTTGTGGGCGGATTTTGCGCAATTTCCCTGCATTGTGCGCTCAATAAACCTCCAGTAATTATGCCGATTAATCCGATGATGGGTCAGCATATGATGTATCATCACCATCATCAACACGGCGATTTTCATAAAAAAATGATGAAACAACATTTCATGAAAGAAAAATTCATTAAAGAACAATTTCAAAACGAAGGATTGAAAAACAAGCTCCCAAATGAAAACGACTAATTATAATCTATTCAACTTAATCTCAGCCCCCAAAACCAATGGGGGTTTTATTTTTCTCTGTTGTGCCAATTGTTTGGCTGCAGACATTTTTGAAAGTTTCAAAGTCTAGAATACTGTTGTCGCCGGTTGATTGGCTTGCGCTTTCGTTAAATATCGTCTGTAAATCTCTGAACGACACTTTTTTATTTCTTAATTCAATGGCTAATTCGCGCAATTGTTTGCTTTCGGCTTTCAATTCGTCTGAAACTTTCGGCGCCGTTTTATAATTCGATATTATTTTATCCAAAATTTGATTTTCGTCGGGTAAATCAACTAAGACTTTTGTTCTGAATCTGTCCAGCATTGCTCTGTCGAGCATTTTGCCATCTGCTGACATATTTTTTTCGGGATTAATTGATACGTTTGTTGCGCCGATTACGTAGATGTTATCTTGTTTTGCCAATTTTTCGGTGAATGATTTTTTAAATTCGTTTAATGCTTTATTGGAGATTGTTCTGTTTAAAGATTCGTCGACAAGGATTATCGAATCTATTTCATCAATGAAAACAAAGAATTTTTTGTCTTTATTTTTGCTTGCCTGGTCACATATTTCATCCACTGCTTTTCTGATATTTTTTTCGGTTTGGCCCGAGTATTTAGAGTTTAGGTTTGTGAAATCAAAGCTTGCAAATTTTGCGTCGGGAAAATATTTCGCCAATCCTTTTGCAAATGTCGTTTTGCCTGTGCCCGGAGGGCCATAAAGAAGTATCGTGCGGCTTGTTTGACCGCCTCTTTCCAAGATTCCTTCGGGATTGTTGATGTTTTGTATAATTGAATTAAATAATTTTTTGAGTCTTTGAGGCAGGCACATTTCCCCGATTGGCATGGCGTCGGTTATATCTTGCCAAATCGAGCTTAAATTACATTCATCGTCGTCAATAAATCTTCTTATATTATTGCCTATATCTCCTATATTTTCTTTAAATTCATCGGCCTTTCCGAGATCAACTCCTTGAAGTGCTTTTTTGGACATGTGTCTTGACAATAAAATCGGTATACAAAAAACCAAAGCCATAGACGATGCCGAAATCAACGCATTTATTATTTTTTCTCTAATTCGTCTTCTTGAATTTTGTTTTTCAAAAGTGTCTTGAGACTTTGCGCTTTGGAGAGTAGAATTTTGAGATAGCGCATTATAATTGGAGCTATTTTGCGCCAATTGCAGCATTTGCCTTAAACTCGGGCTTATGTTTGGATTATTTGATAAATTTTGAGGATACATTTCTAGCCTTTTTGTTCATATATATAAAAACATGAAGATAAATAAAATTGCTTGAATTTTGATTTTTTTTATGGCAGAATAAAAAAGAATCGTTTTTGACGGTTTAGAAATTGACCTATGGCTGGGTAGCTCAGCTGGCTAGAGCGTACGGCTCATACCCGTGAGGTCGAGAGTTCGAGTCTCTCCCCAGCTATATTTATTTTAAGGGTTAATTTGTTGAGTTTATTGGGTCGAGACTACGGTACGGATTATGGGCTGTCTGCCAAAACTCTTAGGATGATGTTTATTAAGTGCACAAGAAATTATAAATGCTCCAATATGTCACCCTGAACTGGCGAGAATTTAGCATGCAAGCGTAATTTTCTGTCCTCTTTGAGCGATTCAGGGTCTGACCAAGTCAAGATTGCAATCTTAACCTTTTCGGATGTTCACTTTTCTTTCTTTGTCTTTAAAAATACATGGGGCTTGAAAAAAGAAAAAATGGGTATATAATAAATATAAAAGGGCGAGGTGCTGGTAACACCTCATTAAAAGCCCTTATGATAGTAGATACTTTAGCGCTATGATTATTAATAAAATAAGAAATAGCGCTTTTTCACTAATTATCACTTCATCCTCACCTCCTTTCTCAAACATTGGGTCTTAGCAAGACTGTGTTTCAAGAGCGGGGGTTTAGAACAGGGCTTGCCCTTGAGTGTTATTATATTACAATTTTTAATATTTTGCAATAAAAATGTAACTGTCATTCCGAACTGACTGGAAAATAGCGTGCATCGTTATTTTCTGTCATTCTGAGCTTGACTCAGAATCTCTTCACCTTAGATAT
>CANQLJ010000016.1 GCA_947624685.1 Candidatus Gastranaerophilales bacterium
TTAGCCCCCCCCCCTCGGGAATAACATGTGCGTAACCGAAGCCCTCATGCTCTATTGAAGCAGAGGAATCTTTATCGGCGAGGCCAAAATTTTCTATTTTGACATTTTTTAAATTATTTAATTCGAGCGTTTTTAAAGCAAGATTATAATTTACATTCGAAGCTTCAAATGAAATAATACTGCTTGTCGGAAAAAATTCCCGAAATATTAAAACACTATCTGCCAAATAACAACCCACATCAATAATTGTTTTATCTTTGATATAGTCTTTATTTTTAATTGCGTCGCAGCCGTTTTTCCAATAAAATACCGACGGTTCAAAATAATTTATGGGCAATTTATATTTACCGTTTTCAAAGTGATCTTTGACCTTTTTGGAGGCTTTTTTAAATTTTCTTATTTTGTCTATTGTTTCAAGTTCATCTGTATCATAAATATCAGAATTTAAAACGGTTTTATAATAATATAATTTATCCAATCTTTCTAAGATTTTTTTAGCATTTTGACAAGCGTCAAAGCTGAGGTTTTTTAATAAATCATCAACATTTTTCTTATGTTCCTCAAGTGTCATATCATCTCGTTTTTTAGAATCCTCCATATGGGTATTAAACTTTAAAACACCTTCCAAATCCGATATAAGCCCCCATACTTTTTGCTCTAAAGCAAACATCATCCATCTTGTTTCTTCATTTTCCCTTCTCAATTGAAGATATTTTGATTTAACGGCAAAACGAATCCCAAAAATAGTAACAATTTTGTGTTTTTTTCTTTTTTCATTTTTTATCGAAAATATCTTCTCTAAAAACTTCATAATCTCTCCTAATATCAATTAAATTAAACAATTAACTTAATTCTAATCCATTCAATAAATTAAATCAAATACTTAACCAAACTATAATTGCGAAGCAACTTCGCAAGTAGTCTTTCCGATTGGGATACATCTTTTACAAGCGTCCTGATAAGGTTTTTTATAGAAATTAATCAAATCGTCTCTAAGGTTTTTTGATGATAAAATTTCAACATAATCATCATTTTGAATAATATTTAATTCCCGAGCGCTTGAAGCTTTTGAACAAACTTCGATTTTGCCGTTTAGTATCTGGGTGCAGTTCACTCTTTCGCAGGTGCGAAATTTTTCTTTTGTCGTTTCAATATCGCTATCCGCCTCGTTTTTAAAGCCTTCTTCGCTGCACCAGGCGATAGAATCAACAAATTGATATTTAACATTTATTTTATCTAAGGTGTTTTTTATCTCCTCGGGCTTTACTATATTTTTAAGATTTTCATTTGAAGTGTAGTTTGAGATGAAAAAATAGACTTTTTTATTATATTTTTTTAGCACATCAAGAGTTTTTTGATTCGGAATAATTGTTGCATTTGTTGTAATTCGAACAAAATTAATCTTATCCTGTTCAAGCGCATAAGATAATATCTCGCTAAAATTCGGATGCAAAAGAGGTTCCCCCCCTAAAAGCACAAAATGATTTATCATATCGACATCAGATAAAATCTTATCAAGATTTGATTTGAATTCATCTAAACTCACTATAATATGACAGTTGTTGTTGAATTTTGGAATCAAAGCGTTGCATTGGCTGCATTTTAGGGTACATCTTGTGGTAATAGCGTATTCGATTTGAGGAATCGAAAATTTATTTTTAAGATAAAAATTTTCAATTTCTTCATTTGTAAATTCATTTAAAATCTGTTCTTTTTTCAAAGGATTTAAGAATTTTCCCTCTTTAAACCACATAAATTTCAAGCTTTGAATTGCAAATTTTATTTTTGCGTTTTGTTCAAAATATCTTTTATAAAAAGAGGGCTCGATATTGTATTTTTCTTTTAAAGGGAGCATATAATGCCTACTTTCCGTGTTTAAAATTGAATTACTTTTTATTTTTCCTGCAGGGCCGGTTTGACCGTTTTGTCGGACAAAATACAATATTTACAAGAATCCGAAAAAGGTTTATTGAAAAATTTTATTAAATCTTCTTTGAGATTTTTGCTGTTTAAAATATCGATATAATCATTTGTATCAATAATTCCCAATTCTCTTGCAACAAGGGCTTTAGAACAAATGTCAAATTTTGAATTCAATATTTGAGAACATTTAATTCTATAGCAATTTTGCGCTTTGTTGACTGTGTCAATATCATCTTGCGCAGTTTTTGACATTCCTTTTTCTTCAAGCCAATTCCAGCTATCTACCATTTGAAATTTGATATTATTTTTATGCAAAATTTCTTTTATTTCTTCATACTTAGATAGCTTTGATAATTCCGAATTAGCAGAATAGTTGCTCAAAAAGACATAGATTTTTTTATTATATTTATTTAAAACTTCAATCAGTTCGTCGTTTGGAATTATTGTTGCGTTTGTTGTGAGCCTTGTTATGGAGATTTTTTCTTGTCTTAGCGCATAATCAAGCATCTTGGCTAAATTCGGATTAATCAAAGGTTCGCCCCCTAAAATTATAAGGGTTCTAAGCGAATTCAATGCCATCAATAAGCTATCGAGCTGATTTTTAAAATCTTCAAAAGTCATATCAATGTGTTTAACTTTGTTTAATTGAGGAATTAAAGCGCAGCAATCAACACATTTTAAGCTGCATTTTGTCGTAATACAAAATTCAACTTGAGGCAGGTTTAATCTGCCGCAATTAAAATCTTCAATTTCTTCTTGAATATATTTTTGCAGTGTTTCATCTTTTTTCATCGGATGGATGAACTTGCCTTCTTTAAACCACATAAATTTAAGCATATCAACGCTTAATCGATTTGTTGCGTTTTGCTCGATATATCTTTTATAAAACGTTTTTGATATTTCTTGTTTAGTAATTGTTTCTTGCATTATTTTCCTTATTTTCTTAACTTAGCTCTTAAAATTGACGCATAGTCTTTAAATTCGCGATTTTGTTGCATTTTTCCAAAGTTTGTCATATGGAGTCTTCTTTTTGTCGAGATGAAATCGATTTTTTTAATTTTTAAATTATTCTGAATCATCTTCGTCTGCCATTCTATTATCTCGCCCGCCTTAAGGGATTCGTTGAAACAGCCTATAATATCAAACACATCTTTTTTCATTAAAATTGCGCAGGTAAATAAACCATAATAGGCTTGAGGCTTGGCAATTGTTTTTTGTTTTTCTTCTTGCGAAATATCATCGGATATAAAATCCTGGACTTTTGCTTGAATAGCATATAATGAAGAATCTTTTTTAAATTCATCCAAAAAAAGATTCAATGTGTTTGGGTTCATTATATCGTCGCTATCGCAAAAAATGATATAAGAACCTTTTGCAATTTTTAAAGCTTGGTTTTTAGCGACAACCGGGCCTTTTGATATTTCGTTTCTTATAACAACACAATTAAATTTTTTTGCAATTAACCCTGTGTTATCATTTGACCCATCATCAACAAGGATTATTTCAATATCGGCATTTTGGTTTTTTATTGAAATAAGTAAATCTTCAAGATATTTTTCGCCGTTTTTACAAGGGATTATAACTGAAATCATCGGAGACGATATAGCAGACATTATGCAGCCTCCTTAATTTCAAAGATGAAATCAAGAAGGGAGGTTACTCTCTCTCTCTCTCTTACTGCCGCAACGGTTTTGAGGTTATCTTGTTTTTCTTTATCCATATCTGAATTAATTTTTATTCTCTCTCTTAAAACTTTTATATAATCTTTGTACTCATCTTTTTGATTTGTTCTTCCGTAGTTTAAATCGTGGATTCTTCTTTCGCAGGAGACAAAATCAATCTTTTTTATTTCAAATCCGAATTTTTTTAAACGATTTGTTAAATCAATAACATCGCCCGTTATAATATCTTCTCGAAAATCGCCAATCATGTCAAGTATGTCTTTTTTAAACATAGTTGAACCCGTTAAAATTCCCCAAAACGGTTCTTTTTTGCAAAAGCGGATTTGCTCCGGCGTATCGGGTGAGCAAAAGTCTTTTAATTTTGCCATAATTATTTTAACGTTTTTATCTTTTTGAAATTCGTCATAAAGACGCTTTAAAGCACCGGGGGCCAATTTGTCGTCCTGGTCGATTGTGAGCCAATAATTACCTTTTGATAGTTTAATACCTTTGTTTTTGCCCGCAACTTGGCCTTTTCTTTTTTCATTAACGTAGACGAAGCAGCCCATAGAACGCGCAATTTTTGCCGTAGAATCACAAGAAACATCATCAATGACTATTATTTCAACAGGCATGTTTTGAGATTTTATGCTCTCTATTGTTTCTTTGATATATTTTTCCCCGTTAAAAGAAGGAATAACAACTGTTATTAAATCTTGCATAATTATTTTGGCTTCTAATTTACATCCGCGTATTTATCAAGCAAAATAATTATATAATAACCCGTTTTTAGCGCACAAGTTTAGAATCATTGTTTTTTACAATTATTAATCTGTTGTGCGGGCAATAATATTTTTTCATAATTTTTCATATCACAGCAGCCGCATATATCAAATTCTTCTGCGCTTATGAATTTATTAAAATCATCGCAAGTAAAGTTTTTCTTTTTGAAATCCAGCATTTCATAGTCGAATTTCTTTCCGGCTTCATCGTTAATATAAACGGCACGCGCGCAAGGGTACATTTTTCCGTTTGAAAGCATCATACAGTATTTAAAGCTACATCTTTCGTAATTTGATTGCGCAAGATTTTTGTCAATGTCTTTTGGCTCTTTTATGACAATTTCGGGCTGCTGCCACCAATAGTAGCTTTCGACAAAATTGCAAATAATGTTGTTATCTTTACATAATTGGACAATTTTTTCAAAGTTTTCTTGCAGCTTAGGGACATTTTTTGAATAATTTGAAATATAAATTGATGCGTTTTTTGCTCCCTTTAGTTCTTTAATTAATTCATCGGATGGAATAACGGAAGCGTTTGTCACAATTATTGTTCTTTCGATTTTTCTTTGTTTCTTTGAGTATTTGACCATTTTTGCAATGTCTTTATTTAAAAGAGGCTCCCCGCCCAACAAAACCATATCATACACGCGATTGACGTTTTTTGTTAATGTATCAATATAGTCCTTAAATTCAAGAAAATTCATCGTGTGAAGGTTTTCTTTTTTATAATAAGGAATCATATGGGCACATTGGGCGCATTTAATGGTGCAGATATTTGTCACTTGGACGTTTTGGTGAGCGATTATGGCTTTTTTTGCGTATTTTAGACGCAATTTTATAAAATAATCCTGAAGTTTTGTATATTTTTTATAACCGTATAATTTTTGAGAAACGTGGATTTGATTGAAGATATAGTCTCTGTCGCTTCTGTTTGCGTGTTTTCTTTCAAGAGATGTTTCTATATCATAATTCGGGATAACATTATTTTTATAGCGATAAAATCGCATATCAAGAGATTTTTTAAATAAAGGAATGATACCAAAAAGATAATATTTCTTTTTGTGGGAATTGTTTCTGTTTTTAGCGTTATTGCATATTTTTTTGCTCTTTAAGATGGGGATAAAATTAAATAAATAAAAATTTTCTATGTCATTATTAAAAGAGCTTATTTTAAATTTCATTATGGGCAAAAAGCCGAATAAATAGAGCTTTGAAACATCGGGGGTTTTATTTTTCCATTTAATAAGGGGCAAAAGAAAATTGAATTGAACTTTTTTTATGACTTCTTTTTTATATAGTTCATTTTCAAGCATCCAGTAATTAAAAATGCAATCGGGTGATTTTAAAGGATTGACGGGTCTTGCGTTTAGTGTATCGAGTTTTTCCATATCTTTTGGTGATACATTAAAATCTAAGACTTTTAGATCTTTTATATTTAAAACATCATCAGAAGAAATAACGACACTATAGCCTTTTTGAAGATTCCAGCGAATCAAAATTTCATTATAATTTTTGTTATATTTTTTTGAAATTTCATCCGTGATTTCGTTTTCAATATAGCCAATGTTGTCTTGTTCAAATCTTATAGCCCCCCCCCAACGGAGTTTAAGAGTTCGTCATTTTTTTCAAATATATTTTCAACACTTTCTATTACACTCATACAATTAATGTTTCTTTGTTTACACCAATTTACAACTTCATTTTGCTGCCATTGAAACGATAATTCAAGCTGATTTACAAAGGGGAGAATTTTTGCGGTTTTTAAAAGTTCTTCAAGATGAAGTATCGAAAAATTAGCAACGCCTATATTTTTTATTTTTCCTTCGCTATAACATTTTTCAAGTCCGCGCCAGGTTTCGCTGTTTATTTTTTTCCATAGGCCGTCTTTTGCTAAATTCGGGTAAGGGATTAAATATAAATCAATATAATCGAGCCCCAAGTCCTTAAGAGAGTTTTCAACCGAAGCAATTGCTTCATTATAGCCCATTTTTTGGTGCGGGTCTAATTTACAGGTTATGAATAAATCTTGTCTTTGAACAACTCCCTCGCTGATACTTTCTAATATCCCCACAGCAATTTCTCTTTGTCTGTATTGATATAGCGAAACATCAATATAGCGAAATCCCAGTTTTATTGCATCTTTAATTTTCTTTGTCATCTCCTTGCCATCGGCGCCATAAAATAATTGCGCACCACAAAGGGACATTGGTTTTATTATATTATTTGTTTCATCTTTAATTTGTTTTTGAGATTGTGCATCAGATTGTTGAAGGGTATTATCTAAAATCATAACTTATAAACATCCTTATTTTGAATTTTAAACTTTAATATTTTAAACGCTGTCGTCGGTAATTACTCTTAATATCGGAATATTTAAAAAGAACCATTTGGTCTTGCTCCATCTGTATTTTTTCATTTTAATCAAAGGAATAAATCCAAAAAGATTATAGGTTCTTGTGTATACTTTGGGTCTGTATTCTTCGGCGTTGGGGTCAGGGTGTGCGAGTCTATATTTATATCCCGCATCTTCATAACGATACATTCCAATATCAAGAGAATCGATATATTTCATTTCTTCATCAGACAATTCAAAATCATATATGTCAATGTTTTCCTTTATTTCATCAGCATTTTTTGATGAACATATCGGGATATATCCTTTTTGTAAGCACCATCTGAGTGCGACTTGGGCAAATGATTTATTGTGTCTTTGACCGATTTCTTTTAAAATGAATTCGTCTTGGATATACATAATGGGGCTGTATGCTTCAATTGCGATTTTTTTATCTTTCAGATAATTAACAAGTTCGCAGCGCAAATTCTTTGGATTTACGCTGATTTGATTTACCATGGGTTTAATTGTCGCATAGTTCAAAAGATGAACAAAGTGCTCTTGAGAGAAATTAGATACACCGATGATTTTGACCTTATTTTCGCGATAGAGCCTTTCAATTGCTCTATAGGTATCGGCAACATATTTTTTCCATAACGGATCAAAATCCCAAGGATAATGAATTAAAACCATATCGATATAGCTAAAACTCAAGTCATTCAACAGCCCTTCGACAATTTTAATTGTTTTATTATAGCCCGGCTCGGAAATTTTTAAGGTCAAAAATAAATCTTCTCTTTTTATGAGCTTGTTTTCGATACAATAGTTGATGCCTTTTGTTACGCCATCTAAGTTCATATAATCAACAGCTAAATCAAAATGCTTGTAGCCTTGTTTTACGGCTTCAATTACGGTATCGCAAACGAGCTTATCGTCATTTAATCTTCCTGTACCAAAAGCAAGATTGGGGATTTTTATATCATTAATCGTGAAAAATTTATCCATATTATCTCCTTAAACATTAATTCCAAAAGGGGGCCATGTTTGGTTGTTTTCAATATCTAAAGAATCAAGAAAATCCATATCTTCTTTTGACAAAGAAAAATCAAAAATATTCATATCTTCAATCAAATGTTCTTCTTTTGTTGTTCTTGTCATGCATAATCGCTCGTGTTGTATGTGCCATCTTAGAATCAATTGAGCGGGCGATCTGTCGTATTTTTGGGCAAGCTTTATGATATTGTCGTCATAGCAAGCTTTGCCATATCTCATACTTGCCCAGGTTTGAACTATGATTGAATTTTGTTTGGTAAAATTCTCAACGTCTTTTTGTTGAAAATAAGGATTTATCTCCAATTGATTAATCATTGGCTTGATTTTTGCTTCTTTTAATAAAAGCTCAATATATTTTATTGAGCAGTTTGAAATTCCGATTACTCTTATTTTATTTTCTGAGTATAATTCTTCCATTGCTCTATAGCTGTCGAGAAACAAAGTTTCCACTTCAGCGCTATACCAGGAAGGGTAGCGGATTTGATATATGTCAATGTAATCGGTATCTAAATTT
The DNA here is from genome assembly GCA_947624685.1 of Candidatus Gastranaerophilales bacterium. Taxonomy (GTDB): domain Bacteria; phylum Cyanobacteriota; class Vampirovibrionia; order Gastranaerophilales; family Gastranaerophilaceae; genus RUG14156. Next base: position 8,266 of record CANQLJ010000016.1, read on the forward strand.
TCACAGCTTTTTTTAAAACATTCTTTTGTGTCGCTATAGCCTTGATAATAGCTTTCAACTTTGGTGGATAAAAGAATGTCTTCTCTTTTTATTATGTTGTTTTTGATGCAGTTTTTAACCCCTATCCCAAGGCTCACTTCATTTTTAAAGCCGTTTGAAGTTTCAAGAAGCCTCACGCCGTTTTCAATCGCCGTGATAACTGTTCTTTCACATAAACTCCCGGGCTCGAGATGATGTATGCCAAAACCTAAAACAGGCAGTTTTACGCCATTTTCGAGTTCTATATGGTTCATTTTACGATTCTTTCTTATGCTACAATTTTTGCAAAATGTTGCATGGAAAAAAACAGTTAGTTGCACAAACATCAAGGAAGGAAATGGAAATGACAGCAGTGGAACCTATTCGTTGTAAAAAAAAATTACAAAAGTTGAAAAAATACTAATAAAACACAACTACAGAGATTTTGTTTTATTTAAACTTGGAATTAATTGCGGGCTAAGGATTTCAGACATATTGGCGTTGAATGTCGGAGATGTCAAAAACAAAAATTTCATAATTTTGACTGAAAAAAAGACGGGTAAAATAAGGAAAATTCCCGTGAATCTGCTTTTAAAAAATCTTTTAAAGACATACACAAAAAACAAAACCAACAATATGCCCCTTTTTGCAAGCATGCATTCGGGAAAAAGATTGGACAGATTCTGTGTCTATAAAATAATCAAAAACGCCTGCAGAAAAGCGCAAATCGAGTGCAATATCGGAACGCATACTCTGAGAAAAACGTTCGGTTATCATTATTACAAAAAATACAAAGATATTGCCATGCTCCAAAAAATATTCAATCATTCATCCCCAAGCGTAACGTTGAGATATATCGGAATCGAGCAGGAAGATATTTACAAAAGTTATATTCACTTTTTACTTTAGTTATGATATTATCATCATGCAACATTTTGCAAAAATTGTTGCACAGAAAAGTTATATGTAATAATTGTATATGCAATAATTTTCAAAAAAAATTAAAAAGGTGCTTTTGTTTTGTATTAAGCACCTTTTTTATTTATTTGTTCTTATTTATCGCGACTGCGGGGTTTTTGCCGTATTTAATAGATATTTTAGCTAAAATAGTATATCTCGCTAATCAAATTGAACCAATCTATTAGCCCCCCCCCAAGGTTAGTGTTGTCATCTCGGGCAAATTTTTTGACAAATCCGACACTGATATTTTGGTTGCTATATGAAGTCAGAAGCGCTTTTTCATCATCATTAAAACATCTTTTTTCAAAGACGCACAGAAGTTTATAATCTTTATTGGAACAATTTTTGTTTAATATTTCATTAATTTTTTTAATGTAGTCAATATCAAGTTCGAGCGAAGTTTTGATGATTTTTATTACAAAAAGAATTCTTTTGTCGCTATTTATAAGGTTATGAGTTTTATTTGCCAAATGAGAAATTTTATTTTTAAGATTATTTTTGATTTTTTCAATATCGCAATTTTGAATATTTTCTCTAAGCTCTTTTTCTTCGTTAGGGTGGAAGCTAAAACCCGTCTTTAAACCCCTCATCATCCCCCAGGGTAAAATTTCAAAGTCACAATCAGAATAATAAACGGGGTTGTCGAGCGAATTTAAAAAACCGATTCTGTCTGATATATAAAGCCAGCTATACAGATAATGGTTAAATTTATTTTTCAAAATACCTTTTATTCTAAATGACGTTTCGCAATTATATCCAAGGCTCATAACCTCATCAAAACGAGGGGTTTTAAAACAATTTTTCAGCGCAAAAAATATCTCAAGCGAATTTAATCTCACTGTTTTTAAAAATGTCTCAAGTTTTTTTATGTGCATTTTATATCCTTAAACAAAAATCATTAAATAAAATCAAGATTAATTCAGAAGTTTTTCTTTTTTATCCGAAATGTTTTTTCTTTTTCGAAAAAGAGCATAAACTCTATATTTATATAATTCTTTGATGGAAGAAAATTCATATTTTGATTTTATGACATCTAAAAAAGGGGTTATTTTGGCATATTTCCAAAAGTCTTCGACATTTTTTGTATCCGTATATTTTGATATATCATTCACGTTTATATCAGGGCCAAAAGACCAAGGTTTAAGTTTTGATGCAAAATGCCTTATCACAATATTATCCCTGGGACTTGTTACGACATCAAAATCCAAATAGTTATATTTAATATCAAAAGCTTTGTAATTAAGGTCAAAATATTTGTTTAAAAGCGTTTCGTCGGCATGGAGAATTTTATTTCTGTATTTTTTTTCAATATCAAATAATTTTTTTGTGACGTCATTTTCAATCCATTTTTGAACATCGATTAACAATACGCCCGCATTAAAATATCTGTAGTCTTCACTTAAATCAACAAGATGCGAAGTATCAAGGCAATAGTGTTTTCGATTTTGCGCCCAAGCGGCACCTAAGATATAATTTTCCATATCAATATCATATAATTCTTTAATATCACCCAATGCCACAATATCAACATCAAGATAGAGAACTTTTTTTAATTGGGGTTTTAATTTTGGAATTAAAAATCTGTTGTAGGTGGAAATAGAGATATAATTTTCACTGTTTGTGTAAGCAATATCACTAAATTCTTTATCGGAATCGATTTTAATAAATTCGATATTAAAGTTGTTAAATGATTTTTTCAGTTCAAGTATTTTTTCTTTATTTATTTCGGAGATAAAGCTATCTAAGATATAAAAATCAATATTGGATTTTGTGTTATCACAAATTGAAGCAATTGTTGTTGCCACAAAAGGCGAATAGTTATCGTCGGATGATAAAAATATCGGGATATTCATTATTGTTTTACCTTTGGGTTTTGTCTTATAACATTGTTGTGTAATTTAGTGAGCATATATTTTACGCCGTAATTTTTATTTAAAGCATTATCAAAATCATTCATAACTTCATCAAACATCTCAAGTTCAAAAGGATAATAAACATCTTTGCTGATTTTTATAATGTCTTTTATTTTTGTAAAATATTTTTTTAACGTCAAATACTGTTCAAGGTTTTTTTGACCGGGCAAGACCCCAAAAATCATCATCCTGACATTATTTAATCTGTTTATTAAATTGTTTTCAATATAATAATCGGCAATTTTATTTAATATTGTCATATTGGAATCAAAGTTCTTTTTCTCACCACAAAGTTCATTTGTGATGCTTTTTTCGCGAACAAGATAGTTATAGCGACTTTTTTCGATAATACATAATTTATCCAGATGTATGTATGTTATGGCTTGAAAATACAAATCTTCGTATAAATAGCCGTTTGGAAATTGCGCGTTAATCCTATTAAGAAACGACTTTTTCCACAAATGTGCCCAAGTGTTCCAAACGTAAGTCATTATGGCTAATTTTGCTTCGATGATTTTTGGCCCTTGTTCATTCAGCGCTCTTTCTCTAAAAAAGTTTTCTGCGATATTGTTTTTTGCACCAAAAACATTTATTGCGGTATTTAAAACAACTTCGCAATTCGTTTCTTCGATTGCTTCGACCATTTTTTCAATGTAATTGGAATCTATCCAATCATCAGAATCAAGAAAGTAGATATAATCCCCATCTGCGATTTTAAGTCCGGAGTTTCTTGCGGCAGAAAGGCCTTCGTTTTTTTCTTTGTTGATAATTATGATTCTGTCATCTTTTTTAGAATAATCTTTTAATATTTTTATGGAATCATCGGGCGAACAATCATTAACACAAATAATTTCAAGATTTTTATATGTCTGATTAATTACACTATCAAGACATCTTTCAAGATATTGTTCAACATTATATACAGGGATTATTACAGACACTTTTTTATACATTTAAAAACCCCTTAGCTTTATTTTTTTCTTGTATAATTAACGCTACTTTTCGTTTTCTTAAATTATCTTTTTGCAATTGTATGTTTTGGACTTTTGAATATAGTTCATCATAGAAGGGTGTTTTTTTTGCATATTTCCAAAATTCAAGCATATTATCCATCAAAAGAGAGTTATTTGAAAGACAAGGGTTATATTGCCAAGGTTTTATATCGGTATTAAAATGACGAATTACAATATCATTTATGTTTGTTTTTGCTTGGGTCATAAGGTTAAATTTTTGGGATAAAATTTTGTAATTGTTATTAAAAATGATGTTTAATATATCTTGATCGGCATATTTTAATTTACCTCTATAGTTATTTTCAACTTCAAGTGCTTTATTTAAAATATCATTTTTTACCCAATATTGATTATCCAAAACAAATACCCCGGCATTAAAATATTTATGATTTTGCGCTAAATTCAGTCTATTTTTTGTTTCTTTATCTTCCTGTTGAGTAATAAAGCTTTCGGGAATTGCGGCAAAATGATAGTTTTCCATATCAATATCATATAATTCTTTAATATCACCCAATGCCACAATATCAACATCAAGATAGAGAACTTTTTTTAATTGGGGTTTTAATTTTGGAATTAAAAATCTGTTGTAGGTGGAAATAGAGATATAATTTTCACTGTTTGTGTAAGCAATATCACTAAATTCTTTATCGGAATCGATTTTAATAAATTCGATATTAAAGTTGTTAAATGATTTTTTCAGTTCAAGTATTTTTTCTTTATTTATTTCGGAGATAAAGCTATCTAAGATATAAAAATCAATATTGGATTTTGTGTTATCACAAATTGAAGCAATTGTTGTTGCCACAAAAGGCGAATAGTTATCGTCGGATGATAAAAATATCGGGATATTTTTTTCCATTTTATGCATAAACTCCAATTTTTTCTTTAAATTCCTGTGCCCAGTCGCTATTTAAGCTGCGGTAGCTTTTTGCTTGTATATCTTGCGGATGTTTGATTAAAGATAGGTATTTTATATCATTATCAGACAAATTTTTCCAATAAGAACAGATGATTTCATAAGCAAAATTCAAACAATCCCAATAACAGGCGGGTTTAAAAAATTCCATAAAATCATCAACAAACATCATTTCGCCATTAAATATTTCTTTAAATGAATTTTGTTTTATTTTGTCAAATTCACTTATATTACTATCATACACGGGTTTATTATCTTTTATATCAACAACAAGGGGTTCCATTGAAGTTAAAAAATGTTCAATTAAATCCCAATTAAACCCAACAGTATAGTTGTATTCCCGAAATAAACAGATGCTATTATAGTTTGGGTTTGGTTTTTGAGTTAAATACATCCCTAAGATAAATTTATCACCGAAAAATTTTTCAACCAATCTTTGAGCCGAAAAGTTATCCGTACAAGCATCAACCACGCCGATTCGAGAACCATTTAGCTTAATTGAATTCATATAATTTTTATATTCGTCAAAAGTTTCTTTATTATAGTTTATCGGATTAAGGCATTTTTGTGCAATTTGGCGCTGAGCGTAGATATAGTGGATTTTGGGTGAATTTTGGGTTTTAGGAAAGGGATATTTATCAAATATCGCTTTAATCGGATAGCAATCGCGCGCAATAAAAAATAAATCCGAAAACGCACAATATTTTGAAATATCATTTATTGATTTATATAACGCCATAACCAAAGGCCCCGCAACCATATAACCGAGATTATGCCAGTAACCTAAGTTTTTATAGTTATTATCCGATGATTTAATCTTATTATAAGCCATATACGCTAAGGCCGCGGGAAAATCCGACTCGTGCTTTCGATAGAAATTATTTGCCGTTTTATATAAAGAAGAAGATTGATAGTCGTTATTTGTTTCAAAATAGTATGCACTTAGATTATTTTCTATTGCCATCATAAAATCGGATTTTTTATTGTCGCCGATGTGTAAAATATCATTAGGCGAAACATCTAAATCTTTTATTACATATTTATACATCTTGCCAGATGCTTTGCAAACTTTGGTTTGCGATGAAACATATAATTTTTCAAAACCTTTAAAACCGTTTTTCTTTAATAATAAACTTAAAAATTCGCTATCATAGTACATATCAGAGGTTATGATAATTCTTTTATTTTTAGATTTTGCATAATTAAAAATCTCAAGCATTTCTCCGTTTGGCTTGATTAATTCCATTTCGAGCTGTTGTTCAAGCTTTTTTGCATTAGGGTATTTAGCTTGAAGATTTTTATAAATGTCATCATAAGTAATATCTTCGACATTTGGATTTTTTAGAATATTCAGCCTTCGCATCATATCTTCATTATGAGTGCGATTAGAATAGAAATCTTTTAAATCGTATGCTTTTTGCATATAAAAAAATAAATCATCAGGCTTTAAAAAAGGTCTGAATAAAAGAGTATCAAAAATATCAAAAGAAATTATTTTATGTTTATCAATTTGAGATTTTAAATCTTCTATTAACCCTAAATCTCTAATCATATCGTATAAACCGCAGCCGAAATTAAGGGTATAAGATAAAAAATTGTTGAAGTTTTTGATATTTTTTATAATTTTATAAAACTGTTCTTTTGCATAATTAAAAAATTCGTCTTTATTATATTTAGCGGTATCATTATATACAATATTTGCCCAATAGCCGACAACAAAATTATAGCTTTCGCTTGAAATAGTTTTAGAATTGTTTGCAATGTCAACAATCATTTTCAAGCCTTCGAATTTATCGACAATTTGTTTAAACGACATCACGCGAGATGTCAAAGAATCGGGCCTCTTTGTAACAATGAGATTCAATTCGTCAATAAGCGAAATTTTATTTGCATTTAATGCACAACTAAACGCAAAAACCGGATCTTCCATATCCGATATTAGCGGGAATTTGATTTTATTTTCTTTTATTAATTCCGACTTAAATATGGCGCTTGTGTATGTCGCACAAAAGTTATTTTTATCCAGCCTTATTTTATCATTTATTGCTTTATCAATAAAACCTGTGTCGCTATTTTTATAGCATCCTTTTATAATATCCGAGTTTTCTTCTTTGGCTTTTAAATATAATTTTTCATAAAAATCGTTTCTCTCAGGGTAATCATCACTATCTAAAAAGGCAATAAATTCGCCTTTTGCTTCATTTATACCAAGGTTTCTGGCGTTTGATGCGCCTTTATTTTCTTTCAGGTCAAGGTGTTTTATTCTTTTATCTTTTAGAGCGAATTGTTTTACAATTTCAAAACTTTTATCGGTCGAACAATCGTTAATACAGATTATTTCAATGTCGAATAGCGTTTGATTACAAACGCTATTTAGACATTTAGTTAAATATTTTTCCGTATTATAAACAGGTATTATAACCGATAATTTAGGCATTGACTATACTTCGACTTTCTTTTCGCGTTCTTTTGTTTCTTCTTTTGTATAGCCGATTGAATCTTTTTCGGGAGTCCAACCTGTTTCTTCTTTAACTTCATGGATAGGATCAGCCAAAAGAAGTTCTTGCGCATCATTATATTCTTTTAATTCGAGCACAAAAGAATCTTCTTTTGCAAGCTGTTCGTTGATATTCACATCATTACTTGATGAAGGAGCTTCAAGAAGCACTTCTTTTTCTATCATCGCGTCAATAAACATTTTAAAATTAGCTTCAAAATCACTCGGCAATTGAGGAATCTTTTTAATTTGCGCTAAAATATCTTCGACACTAGCACCTGACACAATATTTTCATATACATTTGTTGCAAAAGAATTCATCCCGTAATATATTCCCGTTTCGGAATTAATTATAATTGCAATTCCATCTGTAATATCAGCAAACATTTTGCTTTCGTTCAATTGATAGTTCATTTTTCTCTCCTTTATTTTATCAACTCTATTGTCTTTGTATTTTCATATTTTAATACAGAAATTTTATAATTGCATTCAATTGCAAACTCAGGGTTAATATATGCCCTTTGTTCATTTTTGAGGGTGTTATTTAGCATCGATTTAGAATTTAAAAATTCAATTAATTTATCTGTTTCATTAACTAAACTCATTGGCATGTTTTTAATCGTTGCCATAGCTTTAATTATATTTTCTTTTGAAGCACCGTTTAAAAGGTTTTGATAAATCGCACTTGCAAGCTTGTTCATCGTATAAATCGTGAAAGTTTTTGTATCGATTACATTTGTAATATCAAATGTCGTATCGATTAAAAGTTCATCTAATTCATTACAAACGGTGTTTTTATGTTGATAATTTTTCAAAAATTGCCTTAAAAATTCGGTATTTCTTTCTATGTCATTACAGAGATTAATTTTATAGAAAGGAAAGTCTTTAACCATATCAAAAAGTTTTTTTATAACGCAAGAGTCGTTTATATCTTGCATTTGACAAACTGTCGATTGAATCAATTGTACGATGGCTCTGCCTTTTTCTTCTTTTGAACATTCACGGATGCTCGGATCTTTATCTGAGACTATCTCAGGAAACATACAGAATTTAATAGGATAGTTCTTTTTAAATCTATCGTGGAAGTTTTTTATGCTTATAACGTATTTATCTTTCCTTGCATTGTTAAAAAGGAATCTTGAATCTTTAAGCTCGTCAAATAATTCGTTATACATTCTTGGGGATAAAGTAATTATTGAATAAATCGGATGAGCATAAAGAGAATCGTCTTTTTTTTGAAGCGTTAAATAATCATCACTTACATATTCAAAACCTCTCATCATAGATAACACCGTGAGAGTGGATTTTCCTCTTTGGCCTCGTGCACAAAATAAGATTCCGTTATCATTAAAACCTATTGAAGCACCATGGACCATATTAGTATTATTTGATTTCAATATTCTGTTAAAATGCTGAACAAAGATATGCCCTTCTTTAATTATTTCTTCGGGGTCTAAATCTTTTGTGGCATAATAATAGGTATTATTTTCCGCATCAATTGCACTAAATATATGATTCCAAAGAGTGTTTGAAATTATGGGATTAATTTTAGAATAATCTTGATCAAAGACAAATAATTCAACCCCTTTTGTCTTGCTTGCAATCATTTGCACTCTTAATTTGATGTTCTTTTTAGGGTCAGCTTTGTCAGTTATGTTGCCCACAAAAAGGTCAATATCTTTTTCATGCCAGATTTTTAAAGTCGCATCAAATTTTTCGCAATTGTCTTTTAGAACATAATCAAGCTGTTTTTCAACCAAATGGATAAAATCTTTTGAATAACAGATTAATTTAACGATTTTTACTCCCAAATCGAGATATTTAACGTATTGTTGTTTATAATTTGTTTCTAAATAATTATCAAGATTTAAGAACATTTGTCTTTTTTCTTCTTTAGTCGGATTATCAATTCTCACGGCTTTATTTTACGCTCCTATATAGTGTTTTTCATTGAATTTTAATATCATTCTTGCCATAGCAGGATTTTTTCGAAATAGCGAAAGTTTTAAAATGAAATACTTGGGTTTCAATTTAAGATACTGTTTAAAATTATCAAAACTGTTGAATATATCTTTGATTTTCAGATTATGGCCTTTTTGTTTCATATTCCAGAGGAAAAACCTTTGATATGTTAAAAGTGTGCAATAATTATTCACCTCTTTTTCAAAAAGCTTGTCTTTTTGAAGCTTTTCGGGCAAAAGATTTTCGACAAGCTTGTTTATGAATTTTACGGCAAAACAAAACTGAAGCTGGGTTTTTGTTTTTTTGACATTTTCTATAACAATATCCCAATTAAAATCTTCTTTAGATTCAAGAAGATATTTAACATCAAACAAAGTGAACAACACTCCATGCCAGCTTGTTTTGTTGGTCAAGTTCCTTGTTAAATTGACAAGAGAAATAAACAATAAATCTTCATTAGAAGGAACAAAAGTCTCTATTTCAAAAACTTTTTCTTTTCTTGCTCTTTTAAATAAATCATCGTTAATACTTTTTTCACATCCCGTATCCATATAGATATATTTATGAATATCCATAATTCCTTCATCGAAATCTTTAGGGTGTAAATCGGTGCTATGAATGTCAAAATCGCAATCATAGCCCATTTTTAGAGCAATTTGACCCGCTTTTTCATAGTCTTTTTCTCGAACCAATATGTCAATATCTCCCATTACACGGGAAAATTCCGGACGAAGATACTTCATTGCCCCGCCTTTAAAGATTAATACTTCAATATTTTCTTTTTGAAGTTCGTGACAAATTTTTATATAATGCGAAATTAATTTCATGTTTTGAAATTTATAATAGTTTAAAAGCCCTCTTAATCTTGGGCCGACATAATCGGGATAATAAAGATTAGGATAAAGTTTCATAAAATAAGAAAGCATCAAAGATTTTGCACTTCCTTTAACTTCAATATCCCAATCTTTTAATATATCATCGAGCTGCTGCTGGGTAGGGTTTTTTGAAAATGCCATTTTAATTAATTTTTCATCATTTTGGCTCATAAGCTCGGATTTAAAACCCTCAATAAGCCAATCTACAATATTATCGGGCGAAAAATTGCTTTGGTTATTTTTTATTAATTTTAAAATATTACATTTATCTTCTAACATAGCGTTATATCTTTTTCTCCATAATCTTAATGAATCCAAATAGATAATATTTGGCGGTTTTTAAGCTTTCTTTTTTAATTATAAGAGGAAAACAACTGCAGGGAAAATGCCCTTTGACAGCCCAGAATTGCTTATCTTTAATATCGGCGTTATTTTCTTTCAAAAATTTCAACACTTCTTGGCATGCTCTTTGTTTATCAATTTTTGTTTTTTTAAGATGAGTTTTTTTCTTGTTATTAACTGTTGAATCGGGGTTTCTGAAATAATAATAGTTTATATCAGGTACACTTACCATTGCATCAGAATAATAAAGCGCTTGGATTGTATATAATTTATCTTCGCAATAGACATCTTCAGGCCAAACAATATTGTTTTTTTCAAGCATTTGCCTTCTGTAGATTTTATTTGTGGGGCAAGGGTTTTTTGCCTGATTAGACAGGTCAATTTTATCCTGCAGAGATTTAACAAAAGTCTCTTTTTTAATATTCAGTCGGTATTTTGTTTTTCCGTTTCCGATTCGAACGTTTGTGGCAAGAGCTATGTCGCAATCGTATTTCTTTGCGGCATTATATAATTTTTCAAAATAATCTAAATCCACCCAATCATCGGAATCAACATAACCGATATATTCGCCTTTGGCAATTTTTAGAGCGGAATTTCTTGCGGCTCCTTGTTTTTTGTTTTCACTATGAAAGATGACTTTTATTCTTTTATCGTATTTTACAAAAATATCTAAAATATCTTTTGTCCCGTCACTTGAAGCATCATCAACAACAATTATTTCAATATCTTTTAAAGTCTGCTTTAAAAGCGAAAATAAACACTTTGCAATATATTTTTCACTGTTATAAGCAGGGACGATTATTGATACCTTTGGATAATCAATACCTTCAAAACATCCGATTTTTTCTAATTTTGATATAATATCTTTTTTACTCAGATTCATTTCCATTTTAATAATTCTCAAGATGACCATCTGACGAATTTTATCTTTAGCCAGGTAGTTTAAATTCCGCTTAATGATAATCTACCATAAACAAAGAATTATTGATAGAATTATTAAAAAAATGAAATATTTTGTATCAAAATTCCATAAAAATCTCATCAATTTCTTTGGCATTTTTTTCGATAAATTCTTCGTCAAATGTATCTTTTATGGACCTATGGGCGGCAAGTGTATTTGGATAATCAAGATAATTGCCATAGAAAAAATTTAGGTGTTTTTCGGTATTATTCGGAACATATAAATTATATCCTTCAAAAGGAAGCCTTTTTAGAGGAAAAATATCATCATAATTTACAAATCTTTTTCTGAATGGCAAAAATTCATAGTTTGTTATAATTGTATTACCGCACCCGCCATATTCTTCTATGGGCGAAGGGGTTTTATTATCAAGAATAATTTCTTTTACAATATCATTTTCTATATTCATTAATGACTTGATTTTACCTGACATATAATCGGGAAAATAATTGTTATAAAATATATCTTGAGCTTTTTTGATTTTTTCTAAAACCATATCTTGATCTTGTTTTGAAACGATTGGTTTATAAAATCTGTCATAAGGGAATATATCAATTTGCCAGAGGCTTTTAATCACTCTGTTACAAACAACATATTTATAACCGTAACCTTCATTAAACAAAAAACCGTATTTTGAAAGTTCATCTTTTAATATCGGCCAAGCTTCAATTAAATCTTCTCTCAACATTGCAATATCTATATCATCATCCCAAGGGATAAAGCCTTTGTGTCTGTATGCACCGAGCAGTGTGCCCGAATCAAGCCAATATTTAAACCCATGGGCTTCAAGGATGCTTGTTACAATTTTGAGGATTTTTGCATCAGCGAGCTGGTATCTTCTGACCTTGCCTTTTAGGGGTTTAATATCTCTTATATCTACATTGTTTTTGATATAATCGAGCAATTCTTTATTTTTTTCATAAGTAAGGTAATATTTTTTATAGATTTTTCTATAGTTTCTGTATTTGAATTTAAAAAATAAAATCTTTAAAAAATAATCTTCGTCATTTCTTTCATAAACAAATAACCAACTCTTTTTAATTCGTATCCTCAGCCCAAAAACTATAAAAAGAAAATGTTTTGGGGTAAGTTTTATTGCAAATATATTTTCTAATATTTTTTTAATCATAGCACCCTTTTAAACAACCTTTAATTTTTTCATTATATTTTTTAACATCATCAATTGAAGCTACTTCAAGAATTTCTTTTAGAATTTCTAAATCGTCATAGCATTGCTTAGATTCTCTGTAGTGTAATTTATATATATTTTTATATCTTATAAATTTAATTGTTTTATTAAACAGCCTTAGTTCATAATAGTTTGGGGTTTCAATCCAGCTGAAATTTTTTCTTTTTCTTTTATTTTCCGTATTCATTTTTATTTAATAAGCCCTCATTTAATTATCCAAACGCCGCTTTTATATCCAAAACAAATCCATATTAACCTTAACAGGGTTATTTTTCAACCTCTCCATATTCACAGCATTTTTTAAAAAGTCTTTATCTATGATATTTAATTTTGAAAAATCATATTCAATATCTAATTTATCTAAAAGATTCTGCCAATAGAGCGTAAAATCATCTGTTTCAAGAATATTTAATATTTCTTTCATCGTATTTTTAACATATTCAACCCCTCTTTTATCAATGCAATTTTGATTATTTACGCTGTAGTTTTGAATGAATAAATCTTTCATTGATAATGAAACGCTATGGCCATGGGGGATATTGTATTTTGTGGTAATTGCATACGATAGCGCATGGGCTGCTGTTGTTCTTGAGATATTTATGGCTTTGCCTGATAAATTAGCGGCTTTCATCATAATTTGCGCGTTTAATCCTTCATTTACGTAAGAGATGATATTACCCTTACATAGTTTAATAGCTTCTTTTGCGTAATTTTTACTTTCTATAGTTGAACCTACGGCCCAGAAGCTTTCAAGCGCCTGACAAAAAGTATCGAGTGCGCCACAGGCTCTTAAGTATCTTGGGTTATCTAAAACAAATTGACAATCAACAATAGCGCAATCGGGCAGAATCGTTTTATCATCAAGCGAAATTTTTTTACCCTCTTTATATAAAACCGCAAATTGTGTAGCTTCAGAGCCTGTTGCGCAAGTTGTCGGAATTGCGATTAATTTTGCATTTGTTTTTGTATAATATTTATATGCTTTTGCAAAATCAATGACGCTTCCGCCGCCAATAGCCGCAATTGTGTCATAATTAAATTTTATTTTTTCTATTGCAATTTTTAGCTCTTCTTCTTTGGGGTTTGTTGTAAAATCGTTGTAATAAAAAACATCAAACCCACTGAGTTCTTTTTGAACTATGTTTTTTATTTTTTCAAAAGATTTTTTGCCCCTGAAAACAAGAACTGATTTTGTGTTATATGATTTTAAAACCGAAGGAAGCATATTTATTGCGCCATCATATACAAAACTTATTTGATTTAAGTTATCCATAAATATTTCTTTATTTTCGACAGGTTTTTCTTTGGGCCTTCCCAGGTCTTTTCTTGCGCCGCATTTGACTTTTATTTCTAAAAGCGCACAGCCGTCGTATTTTATAAAATCATCTAAAACACTATTTAATTCATTTTTTGTTTGAGCGCAAAAGGCTTTTTTATATCCGCAATTAAGCGCAATATTAGTTACGGAAGAATTATTGATAACGGTCGGTTGAGAGCCGACGGAATCATGCGCTTGGTTATTAAATACGATATGTTTAAAATTATTCAATTTTTTTGATGCAATGACACAAATAGCTCCCATATGCATCAAAAACGCTCCGTCTCCATCAAAACAAAAGACGTTTCTGTTTGGTTTATTAATGGCTATTGCAAGCGCAATTGAAGAAGCATGGCCCATTGAACCCACGGTTAGAAAATCATATTTATGGGATTGATTTAATTTTTCTCTGATTTCATAGACTTCTCTTGAAATTTGGCCCGTCGTAGAAACAATTACATCATTAATTGAAAGCGATTTTATAACACTTTCGATTGCTTCTTCACGGCTCAATTCAAAGTTATTTTGTCTTTTTGTTTGAAGCTCATATTTTTCAAACGTTCCTTTTTTAACTATAAAAGCGTAGGGCTTTTTTGTTTCTTTCATATAGTTTATTGCTTTTTCAATTTTTGTTTTTGCTTCATTTACACTATCGGGTAATATCGAATATTCTATCCCCATTGCTTCAAGCAGCTTATTTGTTACTTTTCCTTGTTTAATGTGCTGGGGTTCATCTTTTATACCGGGTTCGCCGCGCCAACCTATTAACATTAAAACGGGGATATTATAGACTTCTTCATCAATCAAAGATAAAAGCGGATTAACGCAATTTCCGAGTCCGGAATTTTGCATATAAACGCAGGAAATTTCTCCCGTCGAAAGATAACACCCCGCAGCAAGAGCGATAGCGTTTCCTTCGTTTGCCGTAATTGTATGATTCAAGCTATAATCGCTTATATAGGCGCAAAAATCCTTTAATAAACTATCGGGAACGCCCATAAAAGAATTAATATTATTTTCTTTTAATATGTTAAACAGCTCACCTGGCTTCATTTTGCCCCCGGAATCAGAGTTATAATATCTTTTATCTTCATACAGTATTTATCTGACGCTTCTTTAGACCTATGGTTTTCAAGGATGCTTTTTGCGGTATTAACCATAGCCGGATATGCCGAGCGCAAAAGGTGATTAGCGTAAATTACGATATTAACCCCGTTTTCAATAAGTTCTTTTTCATATACATCGCAATACGACGAAGGCACAACAACAAGAGGCTTTCTGTTTGGTAATTGATTATATAATTTACAAAATTGTTTAACTTCGTCAAATGTTTCTTTTCTTGAATGAATCATAATGCCGTCCGCTCCGGCATCTAAATAGGCTTTTGCTCTTAAAATAGCGTCATCCATTCCTTTTTCCAAAATCAAACTTTCAATTCTTGCTATAATCATAAAGTTTTGAGTGATTTGAGCATGCTTTCCGGCTATGATTTTTTTGCAAAAATCTTCAATATTATCTTGATTTTGAACAACTTGATTACCGAATAGAGAATTTTTCTTTAAACCAATCTTATCTTCAATGATAACGGCAGAAACACCCAAACGCTCAAGAGTCTTAACAGTGAAAACAAAATGTTCGACAGGCCCGCCGTTGTCGCCATCATAGATAATCGGTTTTGTTGTGACTTCTAAAATATCATTAAGCGCGGCCATTCTTGATGTCGTATCAAGATAGCCAATGTCGGGCCTTGCGCAAGCGGCACTTTGAGTAAGCGAAGAAATCCAAATGCCGTCAAATTCGATTTTTTTGCCGTTTTGTTCAACAAAAGTATTTTCGACAATCAATCCGCACAAGCCGTTATGGGCTTCCGATATAACAACAAGGTCTTTTGAATCCAAAAGTCTTTTTAAGCGGTAACTTCTGATTTCGGGGGTTGTACCCACTTCTTTTAATATTGAATTTAATTTTGTGGAAGAAATTCCTTTTGTATAGGGTATGTCGATTACTTTTCCTCCCCATTCTTTCATTACTTCAAGGATTCTTGCTCTTGTTGAAGCTTGAACGCCTGTTTTCCAGTCGTCTCCGTGTAATACATAATCGGGCTTGATTTTTAATAAATTCGGTACGTAATCAAGAGTTTCCTGTGCAATTACTTCATCGACACCTTTAACGTTTTCAACAATAACTTTCCTTTGTTCAAAGGACATGTAAGGTAGTCGTTTATAGCTTGCAATCGCTCTATCGGTCAAAAGACCAACTACTAAAGACCCCCCCCCCAACGGAATCTAAAATTTTTCTTGCTTCGCTGATGATATTTAAATGGCCCGGATGCAATAAATCTGCACTCATTGCAATATAAACTTTTTTCATTACTTTATAAAAACCTCTCAGCAAAACTATTTTTAAAATATCATCTTGTTTTAGCATTATACAACAAAAATATAAAATATAATACATTGTTAAATTATATTGCTATTTAATTAAATTGGAAAGCTTAAGGCCTTTTTGAGCAAACTGCAAAGCCTCAAGATAATATTTCTTTTCAGCGTCCGATATTGCGCTATTTATAATTTGTAATGATTTTAGAGTTATTTTATCGGGCATGGAAATATCTTCAAGCGAAATATCTTCAAAATTACGAATATCAAAATTGAAAATTTGAGCCAATTTTTTAATTATTTGATAATTGGGCATGTGATAGCCTTTTTCAATTCTTGACAAGTGTTTATTATCTATGCCGATTTTTTCCGCAAGCTGTTCTTGAGTCCAACCTCTGGCTTTTCTCATTTTTTTAATTTTATAACCCAAATTTTCTTTATTTTCATTCATAACAACTCGCTTTCTTTAATTTTCAATAAAAATTTCAAATAAAAAAACTTGAGAATAACGATTATTAAAATTAAAAAATTCTTGAAAAATGTAGAAAATAAAAAATGTTTATGCAAAAATTAAAACATTGTTTTAAATAAGGATATTTTTGATGAAAAAAAGAACAATATTAGCTTTTATAATAACAGTTATTGTTATTATTGCCATAAATAGAAGTTGGTTTGTTTTTGAGCCGATATCGGTTGATTTTGATATTTTATCAAAAGGTAAACACAATATCGAAGTCCAATTAAATAAAAAAAATGATGATGAATTTAAAAAAATAAAAAAAGAAGACGCTGATTTTGATTTAGATGAAACTAATAAATTTACTCTAAGCATAAAAAGAGCAAAAAAGCCTAAAAAAATCAGAATAATTATTTCATGCAACGGAAATTCAAACCTCATAACAATTAAAAAAATTCAAATAAATAATGTTGAATTAGATAATTTAAAAAAGATGGATGTTTTAGGAGCCGATGTTTTAAATGGCAAAAATCAGGAACTTGTTTTAAAACCTGAGAGTGATACCGTTATTTTAACTTATCCCGAAACTCTAAAAACTAAAGCAAGGATTAAATTTAATTTTGAACTGTTTATTATTATTTCAATTTTAACTTTTCTTTTTGCTTATAAACTTACAAATTACAGCGCTGAATTTAATACAATTTATAAAAAATCAAAAATAGAAATAATTTTTCTTTCAATATTTTTTATTTTTCTTTTTGTTCCTATGTCATACATAGATAACAGGGCGATTTCAAAAAAGGAAAACAGAACTCTGGCAAAATTAGCTCCGTTAGTTGATAAAGAAGGGCAAGTTAATTTTAATTTTACAAAAAGTTTTGATGCTTGGTTTAATGACAGATTTAATTTAAGAGAAAATTTTATTGAATTTTATAATAAAAAATTCATTATAAATAAAAATTGGAAAACAAAAGATGTTTTAAAAGGCAAAGATAATTGGCTGTTTTTAGGCTGGCAGGAGTCAAGAACAAGCTATACTAATCAAAATTTATTTCCGCAAGATGAACTTAAAAAATTAGCTGATTATTTAAGCTCTATTGATACTTATTGCAAGAAAAATAATAAACACTTTTATTTTCTGATTACTCCCGATAAAGCAAGGATATATCCTGAATACTATCCTGATGATATAAAACCCGTCGGGTCAATGTCTTTAGCTCAACAAATTGTTGAATATTTAAACAAAAATACAAATGTAAAAGTTATTTATCCTAAAGACAAGTTGATTTCAAAAAAGGGTGATGAGCTGCTATATTTTAAACAAGATACCCATTGGACACCTTTAGGCGCTTATATTGCGTATTTAGAGCTGATGAAAGAAATTAAAAAAGACTATAAAGATATTAATATCTACGAAGCAAAAAACTATATAAAAAAAGATAATGTCGGAGATTTATACAACATGACTTTAAAAAGTCTAAGAAAAAAAGATACAACATTATATAAAATGCCCGATATTAACAACGAGTCATTATGCAAACAGAATATTAAAAATTCAGATGAATTGATTACTTGTTTTAATGATAAAAACCCAAATATTAATTTAGTTTCATACAGGGACTCTTTTACAACTTCTTTAGTTTCTTACTATTGCGAAAGCTTCAGAAGCGCAAGATATCTTTGGAAATATGATGTTAATTTAGATAGCTTAAAAGAAGCCGATGTTGTCATTCTTGAAGTTGTTGAAAGACTTATACCTAAAATCTTAAACGCTGTAGAGGAAAATAATTATGCTGTTTAGTTCAATGACTTTTGTTTTTATGTTTTTACCGATTGTTCTTTTGTTATATTTAATAACTAAAAAAGAACTGCATAACCCTATTCTTTTAGCTGCAAGTATATTATTCTATGCTTGGGGAGAACCTAAGTATCTTGCGATAATGCTTTTAACAATCATCATTAACTATTTTGGTGCAATTTTAATTGATAAAAATAAAAGCCCTCAAAATAAAAAGCTTGTCTTGATTTTAACAATAATAGCAAACTTATCATTTTTAGTTTATTTTAAATATTTTGATTTTTTAATTAATAATTTTAATCACATTTTCCATTCTAACATTCAATTGCTTAATATCATCATGCCGATTGGTATATCTTTTTATACTTTTCAAGCACTATCTTATGTTATTGATGTTTATAGAGGTGAAGTTAAGGTTCAAAAAGATATTTATAAATTAGCGCTATATATTTGCCTTTTCCCTCAGCTTATAGCTGGGCCTATTATAAAATACCACGACATTGCTTCTCAAATTGAAGATAGAGAAGTGAATTTTGATAAGGTAAACTTTGGAGTTAAAAGATTTATCATAGGTTTATCAAAGAAAATGTTAATCGCTAACACTCTTGGAGCTGTTGCAGATAAGATATTTTCTCAAAATCCCGATAGTTTTTCTCACTTGACTGCTTGGATTGGGGCTATATCATATACATTTCAATTGTATTTTGATTTTTCAGGATATTCTGATATGGCAATCGGTTTAGGGCTCATTTTTGGTTTTAAATTTATGGAAAACTTTAACTATCCTTATATATCAAAATCTATTACCGAATTTTGGCATAGATGGCATATATCGCTATCCACCTGGTTTAAAAATTATGTCTATATTCCCTTGGGAGGAAACAGGAAAAATAAACTTACAACAATAAGGAACTTAGGAATTGTTTTTCTTTTAACGGGTATCTGGCATGGGGCAAATTGGACTTTTGTTGTTTGGGGTTTGTGGCATGGAATGTTCATTATTATTGAAAAACTTTTAAATATTAAAGAGTTTGATAAAAAACCTCACCCGATAAAAATAAATATCCTAAGACATATTTATTGTATTTTAGCTTTTGTAGTTGGCTGGGTAATTTTTAGAGCGGACAATTTAAGTTATGCCATAAAATATTTAGCTAATATGTTTTTTGTGCTTCATTCGGATAAGAATAATTTTATCTATTCAATGTCATATTACGTTGATAGAATTGAAATAATAACTTTTATTGTTGCAATATTGTGCTCAATTCCGTTATTTAAAAATATGATTTATTTAAAACATAAGATAGTTAGAATAGTTGTTAATATTTGGTTATTGCTTCTATTCTACCTTTGCGCCGCAACAATTGCAGCAAATACGTATAATCCTTTTATTTATTTCAGGTTTTAATATGTGTTAATTTTTTTTAATAAATTAATGATAGGGAGTTATTTTATGATAGAATCGAACACATATTAACGGCAAAAACAAATCAGAAATTTAGGAATTAGAAAAAAGGAATTAGAACGAATTAAAAATCTAGAAAACGGAAAAAATGGATGTAAAAGAAGGAAGTAAAAATAAAATATTTAAGTATATTTTTTTAACGATGTTAGCCGTTAAATTACTTGTTTTAGGCATGTTTTCATCGGATTATCAAAATATTTTATTTATTCCTTTTGTAAGCCACTTTGTTGAATTTTTTGATAATCCTTGGAATTGGGCCTATCAGACAAACGCTTCGGTTGAATTTCCCTATCATCCTTTGATGCTATACGCTTTTTCACCCGGCGCCTTTTTAATAAAATTATTTCATATTAATAATATATTTTTATCGAATTTTTTGTTTAAAATACCGATATTGCTTGCGGATTTAGGAATTTTTTATTTATTTTTAAAAAGCACAAAAAACAAATACTGCTGTTTGATATATTATTTTTGTTCGCCCGTGATACTTTGGGCTTCTTATATGCACTCTCAGCTCGATATTGTACCTGTTGCAATATTATTTTATTCTTTTTATCTTTTAAAGCGAAAGAAAATCAACCAAGCGACAATTTGGTTCAGCGCCGCCTGCTGTTTTAAATTAAACGCCATACTTTTACTTATGATATTTTTAATTTATCTTTATAAAAATTCCGATAAAACAAAAGCAATTTTATCTGCGCTATATTTTTCCGTAATCTATTTTTTAATTTCGGCACCTTTTATATTAAGCGAAGGGTATCAAAAACTTGTTCTTTTTAATCCGAAACAAAATTTATTTTTTAATTTGCAGGTTGATTTGGGACAAGTCGCAATATATATCCCACTTTTGTGTGTTTTGCTTTTGTATTTCAGGTTTATGTCCTACAAAAAGATAAACAACAGTCTTCTTGATTCATTTTGCTGCCTTGTAATTTCGACATTTTTAATTTTTATAAAGCCGGCTTCACCCGCTTGGCATATTTGGCTGATACCTTTTATCGTTCTTTTTGTGATTAATTTTTCGCAAAAAAACAAATATATTTTGCCCGTTTATGTGATGTTAAATATAGTTTATTTAGTATATTTCATTTTCTTTCATATCGGAGACTATTGCGATTTGACGTTTTTAAGTCATACGATAAATCTAAAAATAAATAACGAATTTTTAAGCAACTGCGTTTTCACTCTTTTAGAATCCATAATGATTTCAATTATATATTTAACCTATAAAATCGCTATCAAAAGTAACTCCATATACAAAAAAGAAAGAGCCGTCTTAATCGGAATATCGGGAGACAGCGGTGCGGGCAAAACCACGCTTTTAAACGACTTGCAAATGGTTTTGGGGGATAATCTTTTGGCCTTAGAGGGCGATGGCGCCCATAAATGGGAAAGAAAAAGCCAAAACTGGAATCAATACACCCATCTTGACCCGAGGGCAAATTTCTTGCATCAGCAAATGGAAATGCTCAATAGTCTAAAGAACTTTAAAACAACATTTTATCGAGAATATGACCACAACAGCGGGTGTTTTGAAATTAATCAAAAAGTTCAGCCGAGACAATTCATTGCATTATCGGGTTTGCATACTTTTTATTTACCTAAAATGAGAAAAATATTAGATTTAAAAATCTATCTTGACACCCAAAAAGAACTTCAAAAATGCTGGAAAACGCAGCGCGACATTAAAGAAAGAGGACACAAAAAAGATAAAATCGCTCAATCCATCATAAAAAGAGAAAAAGACGCAATTAAACATATCGCGCCCCAAAAAGCCTTTGCAGATATTATAATCAACTATTTTGTTGATGATATTTCTATTCTGACTAAGGGGGGGGGGAAGCCTAATTTTCTTAAGCTTAGGATAGATTTTGATTCCAGCATATGTATAGAAAAATTATCGGCATTTTTGAAAAAGAAAAATGCTTGTTTTGAGTGGGATTATTCGGATGATTTAAAAACCCAATATATAATTTTACATTCGCAAAAAGGATTGGATGGGTTTTTTGACATTATCGAAAAACAAATTGATAATGCCGATGAAATATTATGCCCGAATTTTCACTTCTTTGACGGATATAGAGGAATAATTCAATTTATTTTACTTATGATTTTAGCTTCGAAAATGAAAGAAAATAATGATTAAAGGTATATTACTTGACATAGATAATACATTATATGACTACGACAAAACCCACAAAAAAGCAATGGAGCGAATAAGGGGCGAAATATCGTCTTTTTATAATATCGATGAATTTAACGGTGCTTTTTTAAAAGCAAGAGATGAAATACACAAAAATTTAATCAACAGCGCATCATCTCATAACAGACTTTTATATTTTCAAAGAGCGCTTGAAATGTTGAATCATAAAAATATCTTATTCGCATATGATTTATATAAAATTTATTGGGATGAATTTATAGAAAATATTGAACTTTTTGATAATGTGATTGAATTTTTAAATAAAAATCAAGATAAAAAAATCTGCATCGTAACCGACTTGAGCGCTAACATACAATATCGAAAAATAAAAAAAATGAATATTTCAAAATACATTGATGCCATTGTCACAAGCGAAGAAGCGGGCATCGAAAAACCCGATAAAAAAATATTTCAAAAAGCATTGGATAAAATCCGCCTTGAGCCAAAAGAAGTCTGTATGATTGGAGATTCTTATCAAAAAGACATTTTAGGAGCAAAAAACTTCAATTTAAAAGCTTATTTATTGCACAAAGAAAATCAAAAACCGCCAAAAACCAATGATTACAAAGGTTTTAATTCATATAAAGAACTTATTGAATTGATAGAGAGGGAAAAATAAAAAATTAAATGAATGAGGAAATGAAAAATTTTATAAAGCTTTCAAAGTACTTTGGCTGCCGCTTTGATGTAACACAGGGAGCCGGGGGCAACACTTCGGCAAAATCAGATGACGGTTCAATGCTGATTAAAGCTTCGGGCGTTTATTTATCTGAAATATCGCAAAACTACGGCTATGCAAGAGTTGATAATTTAAAAATTTCTGAAATTTTTAAATTAAATATCGAAACAAAATCAAAAAAAGAAAAAGATGAAATAGCATCAAACTTGGTTAATAGCGCAAATTACACAACAAAATTCCGCCCGAGCATCGAAACGCTTTTGCATTCAATATTAAAAAAATACACTCTGCACTCCCACCCAATCGCCTTAAATGCAATTACTTGCAGAAAAAATTGCAAAAAAATTCTTGAAAATATATTTAAAGATGAAGATATTTCATTTGTTGAATATAAAACTCCCGGTTTTGAACTCGCATCAGAATTAAAAAAAGTCTACAATGGAGAAAAAATCATATTTTTAAAAAACCACGGTCTAATTGTAAGCTCCGATAGTGCTAAAGAAGTGATTGATATAACAGAAGGAATCTTGGAAAAAATTGAAAAATTTCTAAAAATAGATTTTACAAAATATAAATTAACAACACAAATATATAATATGCTTGAAAATCTTGGGTTATACGATAAAACTCCATATTTATGCTCGGATATATTTTTAAATAACAATATAAAAAATAAATACATCTATTCGCTTCCGTTTTGCCCCGACAAAATGGTCTATTGCGGATATAAGACATTAAATTTGAATTGTGAGGATGATATTAGGCAATATCAAAAAGCATATTTTGATATACCCAAAGTTGTGATTTATAAAGACAATTTATTTTTTATTGCAAATAACACAAAAAAAGCAAAAGAAGCCGAAGATGTCTTAAAATCGCACCTTATGAGCTTAATTTTATATAAAGATAATGAAATAGATTTTTTAAAAGATGAAGAAATAGGCTATATAGGCAATTGGGAAGCAGAAAAATACAGGAGTAATCTATGATAAACGATTTGAACAATTTTAAAAATAAATTAAAAGAAAAATTAATAAATCCGCAATATAACAAAAAAGACTACTGTATGATTTATTTTTGGGCGGTAATTATTTTTACTCTGATCTACAAAATGATTACGATGCCCGGGTTTTTGTTTGGAGGCGAAGTTTGGGCAGAATATGCCACAAACTATTATCCAGCCAATTTGCATATCGCAATAAAAAACATCTTTGAAACGGATGCAGGGTATTGGTCTTTTATATTAAGATTCATTGCCTTTTTTGGCGCGCTTTTTAAACTAAGCCCAAAAATCATACCTTATTATTATTCATGGAGCGCCATTTTAATTATTCCGCTATTTTTCGCTCCATTTTGTTTGAACAGCTTCAGAAAAATCGTCCAAAGCGATTTATTCAGATTCATAATATGTATAGCTTTTGTAATTATCACCGATTTTGAAACATCGACTTTCATTAATTTTTCATATTTCAGCATATTTTTTATAACGATAATTTCAGCTTTAGCGCTAGTTGAAGGCAAGAAAGGAAAAATCCCTTTATACAGCTATTTTATTCCTCTTTTTATCGTGACGAAACCGAGCGTTCTTTCCGTAATTCCCATAATGGTTGTTATATCGTTTTTTGCAAACAGAAGATATAAAATTATCACTTTTTTATCCTTCGGTTTATCGATTGCACAAGGATTAAGGCTCCTTCGAAGCTTTAATCACGGAATTTTAGCATCGCTTCAAAATGAGAGTATGAATTTTTTTGATAAAATTATTTTCGGTATAAAAAAATTTATTGATATGATGCCGTTTTTTACCTTTGGCAATATATATAAATGCCACAATCACACTCTGACAATTATTCTTGGCTTATTAATTATTTCAATTATACTGTTTTTTGGCGCTAAATTATATTTAAAAAACAAGAAAAATATTTCTATATTAGTCCCAATTGGGTTTTTGCTGGCTTTTTTAAATATTTTAATTTTATATTTCAGTATCCCCGAATTACCAAGACCAACCTCAAGCGGTATTTATATCACAAGACACGTTATAGCATCCATTACGGGGGTTTTATTTATTATCATCGGATTTTTAGAAACCTTAAACAAAAAATATAAAAACATCGGACTTATGATTTTTATAATATATTTTTCGCTATGCTGGTTTAAGACAGGTTTACACTATGCAAAACAAACAAATTCTCCATACTTATATAATTCAAAATGGATAGAATTATCTTCTAAAATTGACGGAAAACAAGATATTTGTATACCTATCAACCCTTATGGCTGGGTGTATATGCAGGGAAAATGCAGCATAGTTAAAAGAAGTTTTATCTATAAAAATTATGAATTTATAGAATATCAAAACGATGTTTTCCCGCTCGATTTAGATTTGTCGCACAAGCAAATAACTTCTTTTGTTGTGCTTGTTCGATCGAAAGACAAAAAGAATAAGGAAATTAAAGCAAGCGCAAATATAACCTACAAAGATAATAAAACCATACACGCCGAATCAAAAAGCAAAATCCACAAAACCGGAGGAACAATAATGTTTTTTGTACCCGAAACAAAAGTCCCTCCGAAAAACATATCTTTTGAATTCAGCGAACCGGTTGAAATTTTATATACCGATAATGAAGCAAATATTTTATGGTTTGCAAATTGGACAGAGGAAGAATAATGAAAATAATAATACCTATGACAGGCCAAGGCCAAAGATTCATTGATGCAGGATATAAAACAATTAAACCCCTGATTGAAGTGGACGGAAAACCAATTATAGAACATGTTGTAAATTTGTTTCCAAACGAAGAAGATTTTATCTTTATATGCAATTCAAAACATCTTAAAGAAACAAATCTGAGGCAAGTCTTAAATAAAATTAAACCAAAAGGAAAAATAGTCGAAATTCCTCCCCACAAAAAAGGGCCCGTTTATGCGGTTTATCAAATAAAAGATATGATTGACAATGATGAGGAGGTTATAGTTAATTACTGCGACTTTGGAACGTATTGGGATTATAAGGACTTTTTAAATCATACAAGAACAAGAAACGCCGATGGCGCAATCCCGTCATACAAAGGCTTCCATCCTCATATGCTCGGGAAAATCAACTATGCTTTTATGAGAGATGAAAAGCAATGGATGCTTGAAATAAGAGAAAAACAGCCCTTCACAAATAACAGAATGAATGAATACGCTTCAAACGGAACCTATTACTTTAAAAAAGGGAGCTATATAAAAAAATATTTTAATCAATTAATGGAAGAAGACATAAATTTAAAAGGCGAATACTATGTCAGTATGGTCTATAACCTTATGGTTAAAGACGGCCTAAAAATCTCAATATATGAAATTCAACACATGCAACAATGGGGAACGCCCGGTGAATTGGAAGAATATAAAGATTGGTCAACATATTTTGAACAATTAACAAAAATAAAACCGAACAATAAAATATATGATGCAATAAAATTAATACCCTTAGCCGGGCGCGGGAAAAGATTTTTTGATGCGGGGTATAAAACAGCAAAACCTTTAATTGAAGTAAGCGCAAAACCAATGATTATCCAAGCGGCTGAAGCCATGCCAAAATGTTCGAGAAATATTTTTGTATGTCTTAGAGAACACATAGAAAAATATCCCCTAAAACAGGAAATTTTAAAAAACTATAAAGATGCAAAAATTGTCGAATTAAATGAAGTTACAAAAGGTCAAGCTTGCACTTGTGAAATAGGGCTTAAAGATGAAGATATACAAAAGCCTCTTTTTATCGGTGCATGCGATAATTCAATGATAATAGATTATGAAAAATTAGATAATGAAATTGAAAAATCCGACATATTGGCTTTCACGTTTAAAAATAATCAAGCAAGCACTAAAAACCCAAACGCCTATGGCTGGGTCGAAGTCGATGATGATAATAACGCAAAAAAAGTCAGCGTAAAAATTCCAATATCAAATAATCCCATAAACGACAATGCTATTGTCGGCGCTTTTTATTTTAAAAAAGCAAAATATTTTTTGGAATGTTTAAATTATCTTTATCAAAACGACATAAAAGTCAACAATGAATTTTACGCAGACAGCACAATTGAAGCGGGAATCAAGCTTGGCTATAAAACAAGAGTTTTTGTTGTTGATAAATATGTATGTTTCGGAACGCCTGATGATTACAAAACATTTGTTTCATATCAAAGTCTTTTTCACAAGCTTAAATATCACCCCTATACGCTTGATAAAGACATAAATTTTAATCAGGAAAAATTTGAACAGTATGATAAAAAGTATCGCGATTTTAAACAGGAAAATATATAAAAAATGTTTGATTTAAAGCTAAAAAAACAATTAATAAGATTTATTATTTCAGGCTGCTTGGCGGTTTTTGTCGATTGTATGTTTTATTATATTTTGTCTTATTTTCTTGATATTTCGATAGCAAAAGCAATATCATTTCTAATCGGAACAATTGCCGCTTTTTTGATGAACAAATATTATACATTTGAACAAAAGAAAAAAAGCTTTTTGGAAGCAATAAAATTTTTATCGTTATATTTATTTTCGCTTGGTGCAAATGTTGTTGTAAATAAGCTCAGTTTTATAATCCTTCCCTATGTTTTTGATAATTTTGAAATAAGAAAACTTTTTGCATTTTTATTTGCGACAGCAACAAGCACGATTATAAATTTTTTGGGACAAAAATTTTGGGTATTTAGGTTAAAGGAAGAAAAACAATGAAACTCTCGGTTGTAATACCTTGTTATAACGAAGAAAAAAACATCCCTTTGCTTATAAAAAGGTTTGATGAAGTTATAAAAAGAGACGATATAGAAGTAATAATCGTCAACAACGGCTCAAGTGACAACAGCGAAAAAATATTAGATGACTTGGCGCCAAAATACGCTTTCATCAAAATAGTCAAAGTGGAAATTAATCAAGGCTACGGTTATGGCATTTTGGAAGGTTTAAAACATGCAAAAGGAGAGTTTATCGGCTGGAGCCACGCAGATATGCAGACAGATCCCAATGACATTATAAAAGCGCTTGATATAATTGAATCTCAAAAAAATAAAGAAAAGATTTTTGTAAAAGGTAACAGAAAAGGGCGCTTGTTGTGCGATAATTTTTTCACTTTTGCAATGGGCTGCTTCGAAACGATTCTTATGGGCAAATTCTTGTGGGACATAAACGCACAGCCTAATATCTTTTCAAGAGAACTTTTTGATAATTGGAAAAACCCTCCCTTTGATTTCGCTCTGGATTTATTTGCGCTCTATCAAGCCGTTAATCAAAAATATAACATAATCCGCTTTAATGTATTTTTCCCAAAAAGAATCCATGGCGCTTCGCATTGGAACACAAGCCTCGGCGCAAAATGGAAGTTCATCAAAAGAACAATGGATTTTAGCTTTAAATTAAAAAAGGAATTGAAATAGGCCAATAGCGTATAAATAATCCCAAATTTTAAATAACGAAAGGTAAAATATGACAGAACTCATTGCCCATAGAATAAACACAATCGAACAATTAAAAGCGCTTCCGAGGGAATACGGGGTCGAGCTCGATTTGAGAGACTGTGGAGATGATTTAATAATCGCGCATAATCCTTTTGAAAAAGGAGAAAATTTTGAACAATATCTGAAAAATTACGCCCACGGAACAATGATAATAAACGTAAAATCCGAAAGAATCGAACATCGGATTTTGGAATTAACAGAAAAATATAATATTGAAAAATATTTTTTCTTGGATAGCTCAATTCCAATGATATACTTGCTTTCAAACCAAGGCAATAAAAATAGCGCCGTTCGTTTTTCCGAAATTGAGCCCATAGAGCTGGCGCTGAGTATGAAAGAGCGCGCAAAATGGGTCTGGGTCGATTGTTTCACACAATTGCCCATCAATAAAGAAAACTATAAAATTTTAAAAGAAGCGCATTACAAGCTCTGCCTCGTTTCGCCGGAATTGCAAGGCCATAGGGAAGATATTTTGGAATATAAAAATTACTTAGCCTCAAACCATATCACTTTCGATGCAATATGCACAAAGGCAGAAAACTTTACCATGTGGCGATAAGTATGCAGGGGTCGGTCGGATCTTTGCACCCCTTGTGACGCCATGACACCCTTCGCGTTGGTTTTGATTAAGTGTACAGGATTTTAATTTTTTCAGATGCTCAGAATCCTAGCATTTACATATAGTGTCATTCCGAACTTGTTTCGGAATCTGGACAAGTATAGTAATTTATAAAAAACCACCCGTCATTGCGGGCTTGACCCGCAATCTGTTGAGTGTGTAATCTTTACGTGTTTGTTTGTTCACTTTTCTTTCTTTGTCTCTCAAGCGCCGAAATACAAAGAAAGAAAAGTGAACCGAAAAGAA
>CANQLJ010000017.1 GCA_947624685.1 Candidatus Gastranaerophilales bacterium
AGCCCTAGCACCACAGGAGCCAAAGAAAGTCCCGGCTTGGTTAGATTCAATCATCCGTTACGTGCACTAAGTTCGAGACGACACTCCCGCGCATCTTTTCCTTGAGGTTTAATGCAAGCACCCCATACGCAGAGCGCTCCGTGCCGTCTCTCACTAAGTGCACAGGATTTTTAGGTGTTTGGGCCCCCATATCCTTGTATAGTGTCATGCTGAACTGACTAGAAAATAGCGCGCATCGAATTTTCTGTTCGTATGAAGCGTTTCAGCATCTGAGGAGTATAGAATTGCATGTTTTATTCTTGCATTGGTCAGACCCTGAAACGAGTTCGGAATGACACGATACAAGGTTGTTGGGATTCCAAGCATCTACTGAATAAAAAAAGTGCCCATATTGGTAAAAAGGGCACGGTATCAAAATACAAAAAATAACATGAAAAGTTTTGATAACATTAATTACGAACACATGTGCCATAGCCACTGTACCAGCCGTGATCATCAACACGAAGATGTCCTTCTGATCTACAAATATCATCAGCGCTGTTAGTTTCTACATATTTATAACCAGAAAGACAACTGGTGCAACCACTCGTAGGTGGTTTATAATTTATATATTCACATTTTATACTAGGACCGCCGTTAATTTTATCACAACACTGTATTGCCAATGAATATATACTTGCTCCGCAAGAACAACAACCGGTTGGACATCTGCTATCCCCCTTCTCAACACAGGTTGAACCATTCCATATTGAACAACCTGTGCACCTTTCTGCACAGTAGCTCCCCGTCCAATACTGTGATGAAGCGCACCTGCTGCTACATCCGCTTCCATTCCAATAAAATTCGCCCGTACATTTATCAACACATGCTGTTCCATTCCATTGTTGGCTATCAGGGCATGGTGCTTGGCATGTCTTTTTGTCTGTGGAGATGAAGGTGGCGGGGGAACAACATTGCATTGTGGTACCGTCGGGACAATAGCAATTAGTGCCGGAGCAGCCTGTTGCGGAACAGTTGGTGTCTGAACATGTACTGCATGCGGTATTTCCGCCACTGGTAGAATTGGTTGCCGAGATGTACGAACCTGAACCGCAAGTGAGGCATGCGTTTTGGGCTTCATTTGGCTGATAATTACTTCCCGTACACAATTCGTAACTGCTATGTTCTTTGGAATCGTCGGGAGTGTATGTACCTGCCGGGGTCTTTGTGGGTGTTGTTTGTTTGGGGTTGGGACAATAGTACCCGTTGTTACACGGGTGCTTTGTCCCAGGAGTTGGATCTGTTCCCGATTCAGGGCAATAATAGCCCTTTTCGCAATCTATACAAGCACTGTGGGCGGGGTTAGCGTAAGTCCCACCTGTGCAAGTTTTACAATATGTTAAAAGATTATTACTATTTTTAGCGGCGATTTTTCCGGCGGGGCATTGCGATTGGCCGGTTGCACCTTCGCTACAGGATTCGGTAGTTGAAGTTAAAGAACAGGTGTTTGGGATGTAGCCGGGGTCTGTTGGCTTTTTGTTTTTGCCATCCGGGCAATAATAGCCAATCGGGCATTTTTCGCACATGCCATCAACAAGGTAATAACCTGTTTGACACTCGCGGCATGAACTTGTGTTACAAACCAAACACCCTTCGCCAAAGCCTCTTGTGGGGTCATTGCAGGGTAAGCATGCACAAATTTCATCTTTTGTTTCAACGTCTTTAAGGTTCGCAAATTGTCCTTCGGGACAATGGTCTTGGCATAATTTACACTCTTTTCCTTTGCACATCAAGCACCAGGGCGAGATTTTAGCGCAATCAATAGACATCGACCCTCCGCCACCTATGGTCGTCCCACTTGATTTAACTTTTTTTGTGATAATTGGGGCAAAGGCTGATGCGATGCAGGATATGACAATTAAGCTTACCAACAATTCCACAAGCGAGAACGCCAAGAGCTTTTGAAACTTATTTTTGTGAAAAAGTTTTAATAATAGTAACATATTTATTAACTCCTTTTTTAAAAACATGATGAAAAAAATTTTCGCAAAAGTCATGAGCATGTTACCATGTGAAATAAATAATGTAAACATATTTATCACTTCAAATAGTAAAAAAATATTATAATGATATAGAAACTACAGGCTAAATAGTAGTTAAATCGGGCTAAGACCAAAGGATGAACAGAAAAAAATATAAAAATATTAAACTAAATTATATCAATAACTATGTTACTATTATTTTTTTATATCAACGCAATTATGGTTCATGTATTTTATTCTAACATTTATCATATAAGTAACATACTTAAGGGATAAATATGGATAAATCATTAATCGGAAAAAAAATTAAAGAAGCAAGAATTACCCAAGGCCTCACCCAAGCGCAGCTTGCCGAGATGGTTTCATTGCATGAAAAGCACATTTCAAGGATTGAAGCAGGAAAATATTTACCCACGTTAGAAAACATTATAAAAATATTTAAGATTTTAAAAATCGAACTTTCGATGTGCAATATTGATGTCAAAATCCCTATAGAAGAAAATGTTATCAAAATGGAATTTATGAGGCTAATTAACAATTCGTCCGACAATGAGCTTGAATTTTATTTGGGACTTTTAAAACAAGCCCAAAAAGGCCTGGGGAAATTTAAAGCGAGCCTTAAAGTTTAATTTTTATTTTTTATTTATAGTTCTATCTCTTCGTAATCACCCATTGACTTAAGTTGTTTTAATTTTATGTTATGAACAGTCATATCAACGATTTTTTCAAAGCTTTTCATGTCTTTTATTTTTGGGGAAAATTCCTTAATCAAAGTGTCTCGAACCATTTTTTCGAGCTTTTCGTTATCTTTATTTATATCTTTTTTATCCTCAGGGATGAGATAATCGATGTATCTTGAGGCGATTTTGCAGTCTTGCAGGCTTGAAAACATTGCCCATTTGAGTTTTGGGCTGATGCTTTTTAGTTTTCTTACTATTTTGAAATTTTTGAAATTCATTTTAACCTCATTATGGAAAATTATATAGGTCTTTGACTTTTATAATCCTTTAAAGTTTGCTGAAAAAATAAAGTGACACTAAACCGTAATATAATTTACAAAAGTTTACTAAACCTATTCGGATAAATCAATCAGATATAATTATATAGCATTTTTTTTGTTTTGAAAAGAATATTTAAAAAAATTATCAAAATGTAATATAACGTTAAGATTAACCCTTAAAGGTCTTTACGAGAAATTATCAAAGGGTAAAATAATATATGTCGGAGTTAATAAGGTTTATCCATGATTAAATTAGATTATACAAATGTTTTAAGTGAAACTATCGGGAATGAAGGGCTTGATTTGGCGCAAAAGTTTAATGAATATGCGCCGAAGATTCAAGAAATCATCACGAATTTAAACATGAACAAAGATAAACCGGGGACATTTTTGCAATGGATGAATCTTGGATATAACGAAGAAACTGTTTGGTATGTAAAAGAATTTGCTTCGATGGTTGAAAATCGTTTTGATAATGTGCTGGTTTTGGGTATCGGAGGTTCGGCCCTTGGCGCAAAGGCGCTATCGGAAGCGCTTTTAAGACCATATTGGAATTTATTGGACAAAGAAAAAAGAGACAATTTTCCAAGGATATTTTTCCTTGATAACATTGACCCCGACGAGATAAATAGTCTCTTAGATATAATTGATTTAAGAAAAACCTTGGTTAATGTCATTACAAAATCCGGTTCAAGCGCTGAGACGATGAGCCAGTTTATGATTTTAAAAGACAGATTGTATAGTCTTTTGGGAGATGATTACAGAAAAAATATCGTTGCCACGACGGATAAACAAGCGGGGGTTTTAAGACAGCTTGCAAACGAAGAAGGATATAAGACTTTTGTTGTGCCGGATGACGTTGCAGGGCGCTATAGCGTCTTTTCGGCAGTCGGGTTAGTGCCTTTGGCGCTTGTGGGGATTGATATAGATGAGATAATTCGCGGCATAAAGATAATGGATTTGGGTCTTAAAAATACCGACATTAATAAAAACATTGCCGCGCAAAATGCGCTCATTCATTATTTAATGGATAGGGAGAAAAATAAATTTATAAGCGTTTTAATGCCGTATTCGGCAAGATTAAAATATATTTGTGATTGGTATAGCGAGCTTTGGGCAGAATCGTTAGGAAAAAAACTTGATTTATCGGGAAATGTCATAAACAATAACCCGACCCCTCTAAAAGCAGTCGGTGTGAGCGACCAACACTGTCTTTTGCAGCTATTTAACGAAGGAAAAAATGATAAACTGGTGACATTTATTAATGTCGATGAATTTTCAACAACGCTTGATATACCAAATATCTTTGAATATACGAATTTGAATTATCTTTCGGGAAAAACCATTAATCGCCTGATGGAAGCGCAAATTAATTCGATGAAAGTGTCATTGTGCGACTATCAAAAGCCAAATGTCACTATTCATCTGCCCAAGATTAACGAGTATTATCTTGCGCAACTGTTTTATATGCTCGAGATGCAAACGGCGATTGCCGCGCAATTGTATAATATTGATGCGTTTAATCAGCCCGCAGTCGAACAGGCAAAGAACTATCTTTATGCGCTTATGGGCAGAGTCGGCTATGAAGAAAGCGCGCTTGAATTAGATAAAAAGATAAATAGCAAAGCATTAAACATTTAAAATTCTTTTTATTTGTTTTTTATATAACATTTATGGAGCAAAAATCCCTAAATTCGCAATATTTACAACTATCTGCGCTGCAATTATTTGAAGCGGGTTCAAAATCGAGGTTTTCAATTCCTTTTATCGCGTCTTTAAAATTATTTAAAACCATTTCGCAATCGCACGCGCTTGGAGTTAATGTTACTTTTGACCCATCCAACAAAAAGACAAAAGAAACATCTTTAACGGTACTATTTGTCAATTTTTCAAAGAAATATTTATAAAGACAAATTTGATTATAATATCCCCAACTTTCCCCATCAAGCGAGATTGATTTTTCTTTTAAAGGGTTTGAAGTTTTATAGTCGATTATCGAAAAAGTGCCATCGGGGTTTTTTTCGATTTTGTCAATTATTCCATAAAATTTTATATCATCACTTTCAACTTTCACTTGATATTCAACCCCAAAGATATTTTCGGGGCTAATATCTAAAATATGATGATAGTACTTTTCAAGCTCGTTTTTACCTCTTATAAAATACCTGTTTTTAATAGTTTTGTTTGAAAAAGGAAATTTTTTTGATAATTCTTCATATTTTTCAAGCATTTTTGATTTTTCGATATATATTTTATTTTTAATTGCATAATTATTAACATATTCAAAAACAGCGTGGATTAAGCTTCCATAGGCAGCGCCATCGTTAAAACCGTCACGAGCGCCAAGAGAGAGGATTTTTGAATAGAGGTATTTTCTTTTGCAATCAAGATAGGTGTTAATGGATGTTGGCGAATGAAATTTATTTTTAATTGAAGCTTTGATAAATTCTTCAAAATCTCTTTTATAATCATAAGATTTTTTTTCTAATATTTTTTTAGATTCATCAATATAGTTTTCAAGCGTCGAATCGGATAGGTCATATGTTTCCATTAAATCTTTTGCTTGAATTATCCAAGAACTTGGAGAGCTTGCGCGTTTAGCTGAACCCATAACGTAAGATAATCTTAAAGTGTGTTTTGCTCTTGTCATTCCGACATACATATTTTTAATTCTGTCTGAAATTTTATATTCCTTCCACTGTTCATCGGTTTTATAGGTTTCTTTCGGGGTAGGAATTGTGGGTTTAAAAGATTTAGAAGAACTTTCCCATCTGTTAGCTTGCAAAGACGGCATATAGACATATTCATATTCTTTACCTTTGGAGCTATGATATGTCGTTAATTGAATTGCGTTTAATTCTACAGGAGGCTTTGATATTTTAATATCAACTTCATCATCATCTTGAACAATTAAAAGATATTCTATAAAATCAGATAATGTAACGGCGTTGTTGATTTTTGAAAAATCGTCCGCTTCTTCGATGATTTTTTTAAGAGCCAAAATATTTTCATTTTTGTTTATGGGGTTTTCCGTAAAATAGCGAAAAATTCCCGTTTTTGCTCCCGTTTCCATAACGATATTTTTAATTGTTTCGCTGTTTTGATAGTTTAAAAGTTCGCTATACGTTGTGATAAATTTTTCGATTTTTTCTTTGTCAACCCAATCACCACAATTTTTTATCGTATCAATTATTGAATCATTTAAACTTAGGTTTTGAATGATTTTAGATATATCTAAAGGGTTAAATTTAAAAGGTTCCATAAGCAATAATTTTAATATTTTATCGCCATATATTTGAGGGTTTACAAGCATTTGAAGGTAATAAAAAAGGGTTATAAAAGAATTTATCCTATAGATACTTTTTCCTTCTTTAAGTTCAACAGGAATGTTTCTGTTTTTTAATAAATCATAAAACTCCCCTAATTCGTCGTTGTTTGTTGTAATTATTGCTATTTGGGACAATTTTTTTTCGTTGCTTTTGTCTTTTGGGCACTCAGGGCTGTTAATTAAATCTTCAATTTCATCAACAATTTTTATAAATTCATCTTGCTTATTATAATATTTTGTCAGGCGGACTTTTTCTGATTTTTTTAAAATATCGTTGTTTTTTGCAATTAAATCTTTATTAATATTATATTTTTTAAAATCAGGGTTAATTTCAAGCCTTCTTGTATCTTGTTTTGATACACTTCTTGCCACATCTAAGATTTCTTGAGTGGAGCGCATATTTTCATTTAGGCAGATAACTTTTGTGTCGGGGAAGTGTTTGAGGTAATTTTCGATATTATCTAAATTTGCCCCTTGAAAAGAATAGATTATCTGATCATCATCCCCCACAACAAAGATATTTTCGCAAACCGAAGCGAGATTAAAGACAATTGCATTTTGAATGTCATTTGTGTCTTGATATTCATCCACCATAATATAATCATATTTTTTTGCTATTTCGTTTAAAAAAGCTTTTGATTCATTAAATTTTTCCAACACGAAACAAATCATATCGTCAAAATCAATGTAGCTTAGTGCTTGGGTTTTAGACAGATATAATTCATAAAATTGCCAAATTTCTTTTGCTTTGTTTATATCAGAGGTTACTTTTTCTATTTCGCTTTTTAATTTTTCGATTTTTTTGATGTTTGTTGAATTATTTTCGATTAATTCGTGAAGCTCATATTGAAGCTCAAGCTTTTTTGGCATCCAGGACGGGTTTTTTTCGATATTTTCAAAATACTGTTCTTTGGATAATCTGTTTCTTTTAATTTCTTTTATTTTATCCAGGATTATTTTTAAATAGACATAAGGGTTATTTTTTTGGTTTTTGTATTCGATTGGGTTAATTTCATCGATACATTCTTTCATTATTTGTCTTTGGATAGTGTCACTAATTACTTTATAGCTTTCGCTAAGTTCAAAAGCTTCGGGGTTTTGAGAAATTATATCATTACAAAAACTGTGATAAGTGAAAATATTTACCCCCGATTCAATGGTATTTAATTCTTTGTCGAGTCTTTGTTTCATCTCGCTTGCGGCGGCATCGGAAAACGTCAGGCAAAGGATTCTGCTCGGGTCGATTTTTAGATTAATCATCTTTTTTAGTCTTTGAATGATTGTAAAAGTTTTACCCGTCCCGGGCCCTGCCAGAACGAGGTATTTTCCTTCAATATTCTCTATACATTCTTGCTGCTTTTGGTTTGGTTTAATTTCGGTATCTATAACATTAATCATAATTTGAATCCCCTTGAGCATTTAAAAAAGTATTTAAAAAAATTATAACATATTTCTAAAATAAAATTGAATTTGACTGTCCTTTAAAGTAAAATAAATGAAGCTTAGCATTTAATACATGTTATAAGGGAATCAAAAGTTGGAAATATTTGAAGAATTACGCTCACGCGGGCTTATTGCTCAAGTTACAAACGAAGAAGAAATCAAAAAATTAATTAATTCAGGCAAGGCAAAATTTTATATAGGTTTTGACCCAACGGCAGATTCCTTGCATGTCGGGCATTTTATGGCATTGTGTTTAATGAAAAGATTGCAGATGGCGGGTAACACCCCGATTGTCCTCATCGGAGGCGGAACGGCGCACATCGGAGATCCATCCGGGAGGTCGGATATGCGCTCTATGATGAATAATGAAACGATTGAACACAATTGCGCCTGCTTTAAAAAGCAAATGGAAAGATTTATTGAATTTAGCGAAAATAAAGCTATAATGGTAAATAACGCCTCATGGCTTTTGAAATTAAATTATATCGAACTTTTAAGAGACATTGGCGCTTGTTTTTCCGTTAATAATATGTTAAGAGCCGAGTGCTATAAACAAAGAATGGAAAAAGGCTTAAGCTTTTTAGAATTTAATTATATGATTATGCAGGCTTATGATTTTTATTATCTGAATCAAAACTATGATTGCAATTTGCAATTCGGCGGAGACGACCAATGGTCTAATATGCTTGCGGGGTCTGATTTGATAAGGAAAAAAGCAGGACGTGAAGCGCACTCAATGACGATTAATCTTTTATTGAATTCGCAGGGAAAGAAAATGGGAAAAACCGTCTCGGGCGCAATTTGGCTTGATGAAAATAAAACAAGCGTGTATGATTTTTATCAATATTGGAGAAATGTTGATGATTCTGACGTTATAAAATGTTTAAAAATGCTCACGTTCTTGCCTCTTGAAAAAATCAATGAAATGGAAAATTGGAAAGATGAAAAAATCAATGACGCAAAAGACATCTTGGCTTTTGAATTAACAAAACTTGTCCATGGCGAACAAAAAGCGCTTATTGCTCAAAAAAGCGCTAAGGCGATATTTTTCGGTTCGGGCGAAGATGAAAACATGCCTCAAACAAAAATTAATATGGAAGGAAATAGTATAACGCTTGTCGATATATTAGTCCAAACAAAAATCGCTCAAAGTAAAAGCGAAGCAAAAAGACTTATTCAACAGGGTGCCATAAGCGCAAACAATGAAAAAATTGCCTCTTTTGATTATGTCTTAACCATAGATGACCTTAAAAAAGGCGTTATAATCAAAAAAGGCAAAAAAGTTTTCCATAAAGCCGTTATTTAAATTTATTTTTTTCAGGTTTATCTTAGTTTGACAAGGTCGGCTTTTCTGATTCTGACGTTTTGAGGTGTGACTTCAACAAGTTCATCGTCTTGAATATATTCAAGCGCATCTTCAAGCCCCATAATTTTTGGCGCTTGTAATGTCACCATAACATCGGCTGTGGCTGAGCGCATATTTGTCATTTTTTTGGTCTTGCAGACGTTTACGGGAATGTCTTGCGGACGGTTGCATTCGCCCACAATCATTCCTCTGTAGACTTTTGTTTTCGGGGTGATAAAAAATACGCCTCTGTCCTCAAATTGATGAAGCGCATAAGCTACCGCTTCGCCTTCTTCATGGGCAATTAGGGAGCCTGTTCTTTGGCGGGGGATGTCTCCGCAAAATTCATCATAATTAGCAAATGTATGATACATTATCCCTTCGCCTTTTGTCATTCTGATAAATTCGGATCTAAAACCTATTAGTCCTCTTGCGGGGATTAAAAAGTCGATATTTGTTCTTTTTGGGCCCGATTCCATATTGAGCATTTGAGCCTTTCTTGAGGATAATTTTTCAATGACGCTTCCTGCGTAATCTTGAGGCACGTCGACAATTAAATTTTCAAAAGGTTCAAGTTTTACGCCGTCTTTTTCTTTATAAATTACTTCGGGTTTTGAAACTTGAAATTCGTAGCCTTCTCTTCTCATTGTCTCAATCAAAATCCCAAGGTGCAATTCGCCCCTGCCCGAAACTTTAAAGACATCAGTTGAAGCGGTATCTTCAACTCTTAGGGATATATTCTTTTCAAGTTCGTGGTACAATCTTTTTCTTAATTGTCTTGAAGTAACAAATTTTCCTTCGGTTCCCGCAAACGGCGAATCGTTAATTGAAAAATTCATGGATATTGTGGGTTCATCAATTTTAATTAAAGGCAGGGGCATCGGATTATCAATCGAGCAAATTGTTTCTCCTATTTGAATATCGCTAAAACCTGCAATACCAACGATGTCGCCAGCAAAAGCTTGCTCAATTTCTACTCTTCCAAGGTCTTTAAAACCGAATAATTTAACGATTTTTCCTTTTTGGGTAGTTCCGTCGGCTTTTAAAAGCGCAACCTGCTGTTGAGATTTGATTGAACCGTTTCTGATTCTTCCGATTGCAATTCTTCCTACATAATCGTTATAGTCTAATGTCGTTATTTGCAACTGCAAAGGCAGGTCAATATCGGCTTCGGGGCCTTCGATATTTTCTAAAATGCAATCTAAAAGCGGAAGAATATTTTTATTTTCATCTTCCATATTCACTTTTGCATAGCGATTTAATGAACTTGCGTAAATTACCGGAAAATCAATCAAATCTTCTCTATCGGTTAATTCGGTAAATAAATCAAAAACTTTATTTAAGGTGTTATCGGGGTCTGCTCCTTGCTTATCAATTTTATTTATTACAACAATGATTCTGATTCCAAGCGCAAGCGCTTTTTGAAGTACAAAGCGTGTTTGAGGCATCGGGCCTTCCTGAGCGTCAACAATTAATAAAGCGCCATCGACCATTCCTAAGACACGTTCGACTTCTCCGCCGAAATCTGCGTGGCCCGGGGTATCAACGACATTAATCTTGACCCCTTTGTATTGAACGGCAACATTTTTTGATAATATCGTAATACCACGTTCTCGCTCAATATCGTTGTTATCTAAAACGCATGTACCCATTTCTTTGTGTTCGTCAAATACACCTGTTTGATCTAAAATGCAATCGACAAGAGTCGTTTTACCATGGTCAACATGGGCGATTATTGCGATATTTCTTAATTTTTTGTTTTTCATTGTTGTTAATCTTCCTAAAAAAAATTTGGCTATATTTTTATAACGCATGTGACAAAAAATATTTTACACTAAAAAATTTTTAAATAAAACAAGGCTCAAAAATTTTTTAGAGCCTTGTTATTATGTTTTATTATATTTTATTATCTTGCGTTGCTTTTAATGAAGCTATCAAGCGACAGAGGGTCTCCTTTTGCGGGTTTAAGAGTAGTCGGAGCGCTCAATAGCGCGGTTGAACCGGTATCCAATTTTGTGCCTTGGGCTGGGTTTTGGGTTGGAATACTTGTATTTTTGCCATTTTTGCCTTTAACTTTATCAAAGATTAATTTAGCTCCAAAACCGATTAATGCGCCTCCCGCAAGACCCAAAGCCGCAAAAGCAAGTTTGTTTTGTTTAATTACAACGGGGACACTTTCTGCCATCTTTGCAACAAATGTGCCGTTCCATTTTTTCATGGGTTCTTTGGAGCGGCCCACAGCGCTTTTCATTTCGACAAACGAGCCATCTGCTGCCTGTTCAATTTGAAAAACATTCATATAGCGGTCAAGCGCCGGTAATCCGCCGTTAAATGCGCCATTTTCGTGCCAATCTATTTTAAGTTTGATTGCGTTTTGAACCATTTGTTTGTATTTGTCCGGTTCATTCGTGGCTAATTTAACCGCTTTATCTATGTTTTGCGCTTCTTGTTTAGCAAGAGCAATCACCCTTGCTTTATCCAATATGTCGGCATAATTTTCCGCTTTCGGATCTGCGTTTTTCAAGAAATCGAAATCAGCGTCATTTGCGAATCTTTTCAATATTTCTTCTCTCGAAATCATAAATGCCGTATCGGTCAAAAATCCGGTCGCTTCACCAACTGAACCATCTTGTGCTAAGGTTTTGATAAAATCGGGCGAACCGCCTGTAGCATTTGATAATACCGGTGTTCCTCCCGCAAATGATTCTAAAGGTGTAATTCCGCAAGGTTCATATCTGCTTGTAATTATGGAATAATCGATACAAGAGACGAATCTGTTTGAAGAACGGCCGTCGACATAAACGATATTGCCGCCATAGCCCATATCGGCTATTTCTTTTATACCTTCTTTGATTGATTCCCAATCTTTTGCACCTTCATCCCAAGGGCCCGCGCCAAGAAGGATTTTTGTGTGACGAGCTTGATTTAAACTTTCTTCGTCGCCGCGTGCAATCATATTTTTTAAATACTGTTTAAATGATTCAATTGAAGTCGGGAAGCCTTTTTGTGAATCCGCTCTGCCCCATCCGAAAAAGAGTATGTCGCCCTGTTCAAATTTCGAAAAGCTGCCTAAGGTCCTTGGCGTTTCTTCATATTTTTTTCTTGCTTCAATAAGAGCGCCTTTAAGTTTATCAGTTACAGCGTCGCCTGCCGCAAGGACTTTTGCGTTTGCTTCTTCAAATGCCGCTTTTGTGCTTGCTAATTTTTCCACCCCTGCTTTTCCAAAGAACAGCTCGTTTAAAGGATTGTTTATTCCGCTTAATTGCTGATCGCGTGCGGCAGCTTTTGCGCTTTCAAGAGCTTCGCCAGTTAAATCGGCGGGGACTTTTGGGCTTGCGTCTGCTATGGTGTTAATTAACCATTGTTTATTGCTTTGTTTTGCACTGTTTAGGGTGTCAAAATTTATTTCACCCGTTTTAGGCAGAATCGGAGTGAACCCTTTTTTAATTTCATCCGTAAATCCGGGGCAAAATTCGTCAACTTCGTCAAGTTTTAACGAAGCGGGAGTTGAACCGTTTACAATATCGTATGACCTTACGGGCATAATTTTTCTTGTCAAACCGTCGCTGATTTCACATGTTTGTAATTGGCTCATTTCTTTTCCGAAATTATCTGAGACCGAGCCGATTGTGGAGCATTCCCCGTTTCTTATAAGCTGGCTGTTTATAATCGGAATTGTGGTCATGTTGTAGTCGCCGTATTCATCAACAAAATCGCCAATATAGGGTTTAAAAAATTCTTGTAACTTTTTAAATTCGTCTTTAGGAAGTGATTGAACTCCTTTTTCTTTGTCACCGGGAACTACTTTTTTGATAATTTCAGAGATACTATCCCATTCGGGGTCACTTTGCATTATTTTTAAATCATCGGGCGAACAGGTTATTCTGACAAAATCCATCGGGCTCATATAGTGGCCTTGATAATTTCTGCCGGGGTTATGGAAGGTAGAGTGCGTCATGATTCCTCGCCAATATTCATTTCCCTTTGCAGATTCTTCCGTGCTGGCACAAATTGTGGGAAACACCTGTCTGTCATGGAGCCAAACGGTGCCGGGGTTAAAGTTTTCGCCGTTTTCATCAACTAATTTAGGCAATGCATCGGTGACTGCTCTTGAAAAATTACCGTAAAATAAATCCGAAAAGCAATCGCCTTTATATGTGTAAGCTTTTTCAAATTTAGCAAGCTCCGGTGTGTGCATAATATAAACATCCGGCCCGCCGTTGAGCTGGTCTTTTCTCACTTTAAATAAATGATAAGGAACTTCATCGACGGAGTCCAGATTTTGGCTGATACTGTAAACCTTGCCTTCAATATTTTTACCTTGGGATTTAACCGGCTCAATTATTTTATATGGCGTTTTCCAAGGTTGCTTGGCGTCTATTGTTTCGTGGATAACGTATTGCTGGCCTTCTTGGAGAGGTTGATCCAAGTCGACAGGTATAAATTCATAAGCTTCAATGTCGTGTGCGAAACCCGTTTCGGCTTTTGTCCACATTTTTGTTGAACCATCTTCGTTATGTATAATGGATTTTATTTTTATTTTACCTTGCGGGTTTTCCGGGGCATGGTAAGGAAGAATTGCTCTTGCGTCAATATTTTTGTGTTTTTTAAAGGCGGCTGAAGCTTCGCTTGTGACGTTAGCCAATCCGCCGACTTTGTATACACCGTTTAAAAGTCCCTGATACTCGGGTGCAACCGATATTATCTGGCCTAAGTTTTTTGAAGTGTTACCTGTAAAAGTTAAAGCTCTTGAAAAATTTAATGGTCTTAGCGAATTGACATCAAATTGAGCTTGAATCGTGTTTGTTTTTTTTACATCTCTTGCGTTGAGATACCTTTGCGTTTTTGGAACATACCCTAAAGTGTTAAATGCGACTTTCATTTTTCCCCTCACCTATGCACAATCTACTATATACACAAAACACAAACATAAATTTTTTTGCGCAAAATCGACGTTTTTTATATATTTTTAAGCTAAAATTTACGAAAATTTACAATTTATATCTGTGCCAATCCATGATACAATAAAAAAATGAAAAAAGGAAATACTTCTTTAGCACAATTTATTATAACAAAAAGGCAAGCCCGTAATTTAAGCCAGCAAGAGCTTTCCGAGCTGTCGAGCGTTACGCTTGATGAAATTCAATCAATTGAACAGGGCTTAGTTTTGTTTCTTGCAACTACAGTCAGACAAAAACTTGCAAAAGCTTTAAAGATTGAAAATAAAGAAATAAAGCAGTATGAAAAGAAGGCGGATTTTAATTTAATTGATAAATCAAAAAAAGATCAAATAAGAGAGCTTATTTTGCTTAATTCTTCCAATCCTGATTTTGAGATAAATTGCCCCGTTTGCGGAGAAAAATTAATCACAAGAATAGCAAAATTATATGATTTAGAAGATAATTTAGTCCTAAACCCGAAGGCAAGATGCCCAAAATGTCCTTTTCAATTGAATGATTAAATAAAAATTAAACTTCCGATACGACTTGATTTCTTCCTTGTTCTTTTGCGCGATAGAGACATTTATCTGCATATTCGATTATATCTTGGGGAGTTTTTCCGTCTTTTTCGACACTTGAAACACCGATACTTATTGTAACATTCACTTTTTTTGAATCTGCAAGGATGAATTTATAAGAACTAACGGCATTGCAGATTTTATTTGCGGTTATAATCGCATCTTTTTTAACCGTGTTTGTTAAAATGATTGCCATTTCTTCTCCGCCATAGCGGCAAACTATATCGGATGTTCTTGAATTTTTCTTTAATATATTTGCAACTTGTTTTAAAACAATATCCCCGCTTTGATGGCCGTATTTATCGTTAAATTTCTTGAAAAAATCAATATCAATTAATATTAACGAAAAAGGAATGTTGTATCGTTTAAAATTATTTACATTTATTATCATTTGTTCTTGAAAATATCTGTGGTTATAAAGGTTTGTTAATCCGTCCGTTACGGCCAATTGATAGGTTTGTTCATAGTCTTTAGATTTTAAAAGATATTTTTGGCAATAAATTATTATAAAAATAATTACACAAGACACAAAAGGCAAAACCACGGGAACCCACAAATTAAACAAAAGCATCAAAATTATCGATAATGCCCCATAAAACATCATAGCCAAAATCGAAAAACTGATTGTCTTTATAACATCGTCGGTTTTTAAAACGTAATATCCTATTATTACCATCAAAATTATCGAAATCAAAAAATCAAATATCGGGGGAGTTTTTTTGATGAAGTCATTTTTTAAGATATTATTTAAAAATGTGCAATTAAATTCCACTCCCGACATATTATATTCAACAGGCGTGCTTTTAATATCACCCATGCTCATTGCAGTTGTTCCTATATAGATATTTTTGTTTTTAAATTGTTCAAAAAATTTTGTATCGTTATTTTTAATTGCTTCAAGCGTTTGCCACAGAGGAATATGATTATAGCTATAAGCTTTTCCATACCAGTTTAAAACGGCCCTTTGTGTTTCATCAAGCGGGATTTTGTGTTTTT
Source organism: Candidatus Gastranaerophilales bacterium (assembly GCA_947624685.1). Taxonomy (GTDB): domain Bacteria; phylum Cyanobacteriota; class Vampirovibrionia; order Gastranaerophilales; family Gastranaerophilaceae; genus RUG14156. The sequence continues at coordinate 15,652 of CANQLJ010000017.1, forward strand.
TATCGATAATAATTGTGTTGTTTTTAATTATCAGAGCTTTTTTATCCAACAAATCCATAGCGACTTTTAAAGTCAAGTTCGGATAATATAAATCTTTATATCTAAAAACAGGGGTTGCATCTCTTATGATTCCGTCCGTGTCTCTTGTGACGTTAATTGCACCGATATTATTTGTTATATCTTCCAGGTTTTTCATCACTCTTCTTGAATTTTTGAAAGTGATGTATTGATTATCATATAACCCCCCATCGACAACTTTTAGCATTAAATCTTCTTTTAATTCGCTTGATTGCCTTATAACATCGTCATAATTATCAAAACTCATCGAAAGATAGATGTTGGGGTGTTTTTTTACCGTTTCAATAAATATATTATCGGAATCAATATCCGTCAAATTAGGTTTTATAAAAAGCATATCGAATATAACGCTTTTGGGGTTCTGTTTTTCAATGTTATTTACGACATTTGCCCAAACTTTTCTTGATATTGGCCAATAGCCGTATTTATCCATAATATATTCATAAGTTGCATCATCAAGTGCCAAAATTACTATGTCATTGTCAATTTTTTTGTGTTTTGAAATGACGCTTTGTCTTAAATCAAAGGAATTATTTTCTATTTTTGTGATGAAGTCCCGAAATATTTGAAAATTTCCAAAAAAACAAAAAGTTAAAAATATGGTTAAAATTATAAAACCATAGATGATTTTAATAAGGCGTTTTTGGGTTTGCTCCTTCATAATTATTTTCCGATATATGTTTTTTGATATTTGGAATAAGTAAGCTCGTCAATTATTTGATAGACGGGGTTTTGATTTTTAAAATTCAATTTCAAACCAAAGTCATAAATCATTTGAATCAATTCGTCAGACTTGTTTTGGGGTATCGACAGGTTTGATATAAATCTTAAAAGGTATTTTTCATTTTGGTTGTTTATCATAATGATGATTTTCTTATAGATTCATCATAATTAAATCAACCGTAAGAATAATTTAGGGCCTGTTTTTATAATCCAAACAATGTATTTTTACTTTTTCTTTTGAAATTTTTATATCAAATAAATTAAATTCACAGGTCGGAAATGACGATTGTTAAATCTTTTCCCGTGCGATTAATTCCGATGGGGTCATAGATTGTGTGTTTGTCTTTAATTTCAGGGATGCTTTTTTTCATATCATTTATGACATCTCCCGTAATATCCAGGTTATGAATTGCGATGTAGTCTTTCATTGCGGAATTTGATTGCTGCATTCTGACGGCATATCCTTTTGATTCAAGTTCATCTTTGATTATTGCCGCGTTTTTTTCTTTGGAATCAGCGTATAAAATGCCGATTGAAAGGTCTTTTGCATCAATATCGGATTTTGTTCTGTAGACCATTTTGTTAATTAAATCTTGTGTTTTATCCGGATCAATTATCCAATAGCTTATTATTCCTTTTGTTGAAGGAGCGCCCGGGATTGTACCCACTTGAATGGTTGACATATCGATATTTTTTGCCATCGATAAAAATCTTGTCATATCATATGGAGATAAATCCGTTTGGATATATTGAGGAATTGTTTTTAAAAGTTCGGGTAATTTCATCACGACCGAGGGGTCTTTAAGTCTTGCTAAAAGTGCATTAAAGAACCATTGCTGGCGTCTGATTCTTCCTATATCACCGAATGAATCGTGGCGGAATCTTAAATAGCCTTCCGTTTGTTTGCCGGATAAGATGTGATTACCTTGTTTGAGGTTGATATGAAGTTTTCCCGAGTAATCGTCATATTTCATGTTTTTTTCGATATAAATGGGTAAACCTCCCAATATATCAATCATTTCAATTACGCCGGCGTTTGAAATTGCAAGATAATTATGTATTCGAACACCAAAAGTTTCTTCAACGGTTTTAACGGCAGCTTTCGGCCCGCCAAAAGCAAAGGCATGGTTAATTTTATCTATTTTGTTTTTCCCTGCAATGTAGACTTTTGAGTCTCTTGGGATTGATATAACATTGACATTTTTGCCATACGGCGCAACGGAAATTAAAAGCATTGTGTCAGAGCGGTTGCCTTTGAAGGGATTATCCTCGTTTTGAGGAGCGTCCACGCCCATAAGAAGAATGTTTTGGGTTTTTGGAGAAAAGTTAATGTTTAAATCCATCGCCCCATGGGGATTAGTTGCGGTTTGTTGTCCGACGAAATCCGTTTTATAGTTTGCAAAAAAGTATATTAAACCGCCAAAAAGCAGCAATACCATTATAAACCTCATAAAAGAATTTTGCTTTTTGGGGCGTCTTCTTCTTTTATATTGAGGCCTTATTGGGATTCTGTATATTTGGGTTCTGTCTTCTAAACTGCTATTCACTTTATTAACTGAATTTCTCACAATTTTTATTACCTAATAAAGAATAATACAAAAATTTTTAATTGTACATATACTAAAGTTTAGTGTATGATTTTACTATAGATATTTTTTAATAAGCGGGGATGATTTGTTCAAGAATAATCTTACTAAAAAAATTTTTCTTTTCATAGTTTTTTTTCTGTTGTTATTTGCGAACAATAATACTATAGCGCAAATAAATGATAATAACAATACTGACGATATAAAACAAAAAGCAATTGCGCTTTATGAAACAAAAAACTATGACGAAGCCAAAAAAATCTTAAACGAATTAAACAAAAACGACAAAGATGAGCTTGTTTTTCTGCTTTTATCAAACATCGCCCTTGAAGACAATGATGACAATTTGGCAATAAAAAACTTAAATAAAGCACTTCAGAAAAACCCAAACTACTATAAAGCCTATTATAACTTGGGTTGCATCTTTGCTTCAAAAAAATCTTATCTTTTGGCTATTGATAATTTTGAACTTGCGCTAAAAAATAAAAAAGACTTTGAAAGCGCATACTATAACCTTGCATATTGCCAAATGAAATTGAAAAATTATGAAAAAGCTAAGAAAAATTTAATCAAAGCGCTTGAATTAAACCCCAAAAATAAAAACTATTACTACAATTTGGCTTATTGCTATAAAGAATTAAATAAACCCAATCAAGCAAAAAAGATTCTTGAAGCTTATGATAAAATCGCGCTATAATTAACTATTTGACGCTGAAGTTTGATAATTTTAACATTTTTTCAAATTTTTCGTGGTTCTTGGCCAAATCTTCAAATGTCCCAATATCAATGATTTTACCGTCATCAATAAAGACAATTTTTGTGCAATGTTTTAAAATTTGAAGCCTGTGCGCTATTACAATAATTGTTTTTTCGCCTTTTAATTCATTTAATAAAACGTTTATTTTTTCCTGCTCGATGACATCAAGCGCGCTTGTAATTTCATCTAAGATTATTATGTCTTTGTTTTGTTTAAATAATTCATTTATCCCCAAAATCTGCTTTTGGCCGGAAGATAGAGTTTTTGAATCATCAAAAAACAAAAAATCAAAATCCCCGGCTAAATATGAAATATTATTTTGCCAGCTTCTTTTGTTTGTTTCATCTAAGCTTGTTTCATCAATCAATATTTCGCCTTTGTCGGGTTTGATTAATCCCGCGATAATTAAAGATAATGTCGTTTTATAGCTTGCATTGGGCCCGATAACGGCAATAAAATCGCCTTTATTTATTTCAAGATTGATGTTTTGAAGTCCCGGGGATTCTTTTTTATAAGAAAAAAAGACATTTTTTAGCTCAATTTTATTTTTTAAAGGAAGTGTTTGATTTGATTTATTGTTTTTTATTTTATCTTCGATATTTTTTTCAAATAAATCATCAAGCTCGAGAAATTCTTCAATTAATTTTCGGTTTGAATTAATTATATAAAGGGCACTTTGGGCTTTATTTATGTTTGGAGTAAGCCGAAGGATGATAACGCAGATTGTGGATATTGAGGATAAAAGGAGCTGATTATCAAAGTTTGTGGTATAAAACATTATCCCAAGAACCAATACGAACACAACCATAATCGATATTTCGGTAAAATAGATATGAGAAACTTCCCAAAAAGATTTTTCGTTGTTTAAATTAGCGTATATTTTGGATTTTTCTTCAATTTTATCGAGGAAATAATTTTCTTTGTTGTTTAATTTTATCTCTTTAATTAAATTGACTACTTTTAATATCAAAGAGTTTAAGCTGTCATAGGACGAAGAAAAATATTTGTTTTGGCGGTTTGATTTTGATTTTAAATATTTATAGCTTACAAAAGCCAAAATTGAAACAAGAATTGAAGCAAAAATCGCGCTATAGGTAAATTTTACAAAAAGATATATGACTAAAAGCAGCGATATTGTAATATTTATAATTAAATTTATGATTTTAGCGCAATAATTCCAAACGATATAATACACTTTTAAAATCATATTAAATTTTTTTTCTTTTTGAATTTTATAAACTTTTTCAAAATCCTGAAACAATATTTTTTTTACAAGATTGAGGTTAATTTCGACCGATAAATCCTGTAAGGTGTTGTTGTTGAATCTTACAAAAAAGAGCATGTAGATATTTTTTAAAATATAAATTAAAGCAACGCAGCAGCCGATTATAAATGAAATTAATGAAACATCAGATATATTAAAAAAATTTTTAAAAAAATCAATAATATTTTTGCAATAGATTGTGTTTGGATTGGTCAAAAAAAGGACAAACTGAAAAATCAAAATCAAACCGAAATATTCAAACATCCCCGCAATAAAAGAAAGCGGAAAGAGCAAAAAAATCCTGTATCTTTTTTTATAATAAAAACGATTTATGATTTCATTAAATAAAAGTGATTTCAAAAATTAATTCCTTGAAAAAAACTGATAATTTAATTATACTCTTAATTATGCAAAGTCTGTCAAGTAAACAAAATTTCTTTATCGGTTTGTCGCTTGCAACAACATCAAGCCATGACAGCTCTATTTGTGTCTTAGACAGGAATTCAAAAATTATTCTGATAGATAAATTCTATTTTGTTCAGGATATGGAATATTTTTTTGAAACTTCGCCATATATAAAAGATTGTGCGCTTTGTGCTTCAATTGCCTATGATAACAGGCTTTTAGAGGGCAAATGGAGAATACATTCCAAAAACTATAAGGTTTTAGGGGATAATTTCAAAATCAATCGCGACAACTGGACTAATCGAATTTCAAATCGATTGTCAGAGGGGTTATTGAAGCTCAAACAAAGAGGAATTGAAGTCATAAGATGCGACATAAACCAGCTTAGGATGGCTTATGGCCTAAGTGCGCATTATTTGGAGCGCACAAGTATCGATTGTAAAAACCTTCAAACTGCCTTAAAATTAAAATATAATTTTTCTCAAATGCCCGATAATATGCTAAGCGCATCGTCACTGGAAGCGATAATCTGTGCTATGTTTGCGATGGATTATGTAAATAACGTTGAGACAAAAAAAGTCCAAGATGTCTTTGGGATTGATTTTTTGGCAAGAAAAGTCAACTAGTCAATGAAGTACCGGAATTTTGTGCTAGAATTTTGCGGTTAATTTGTCGATTTTTTGTCTGTAGAAATCTATATTTATGTTTAATTTTTTCCCTATTTGCAATATATCCAAAAGGATTTTTCTTGTGTGGGCGTGATGTTTTGATTTAACTTTTTTATAAAATCCTTCAAAATCTTCACATAGCATTTCATAGAAAATGTTTTGGGCGGTTGAAATTTGCGTTTCGATTTTCAGTTTTTCCAATAAATCAAAGAAATATAAGAGTTCTTTGATATTTTCTTGACAAATTTCTTCTTTTAATTTTGAAACGAGTTCAACTAAATTGGTTGACAAAATTGTGTTTATTTTCGGATTATTTAATTTTATCTTGAATTTATCCGCTAATTGTCTGATATTTAAGAGTCTTTCGAGCTTTTGTCTGTCGTCATAGTTTTTTATGTCGGATAATTCATTATCCAATTTATTTAAAAGCGTATATTTAGCACAAACTCTAAATTCCTCCGGAATGTCCATCCCAAGGTCATTTAAGTAACTTATCGGATTTAAAAGATTTTTATACATATCGCCATAGGTTTTTGATGCGCTTTTGAGTTTTTTTGCTATAAGATTTTCTAAAATCGTTTTTCTTCTGTCTATCGGAATATCCTTTAGAGAATAGAATTTTGAACCGTAATATAGTTCAATAGCTTGAAAAGTATCCAGGATGCTGCCTTCTAAAAAAACTTTTGAAATTTCTTTCTTTTCTAAATTATAATCGTCATTATGTTTAACTTCTTTTGTAGCGCAATAAAAGTCGTGGCTTTGAGTTTGGAGCATTGCATAACACATTTCTTTTTTCTCTAACGTGATATTAGATACTATTTCGACTTTGCCGAAAGTCAAGATGTTATCAAGGTTTACATATTTTTTTATATTGTTTCTTTTTATAGAGTAGCAATATAAATTTGTGATTTTTGAGTTTTCGTTATTTTCAAGAGTTGATTCAATTGCATATTGCGCGGCAATTTTATCAAATCCGACTGCCGAAGGCTTAACGAAGCGGTTAAATATGTCTTTCCCGTTTCCAAATTCAGCAATATTGCTTTTTGCTTTTTGTAAAATCGACAAAAATGTCTTTTCATAGTCGGTTTTGGAAAATTCTTTTGCTAATTCCATTGCTCTTAGAGCGTATTTTAAAATTTGCGTTGTTTCAATTCCCGAAATATCGGCAAAAAACCATCCGCAGCTTGTATACATCAATTGAGAAAATCTTTGAATTTCCATTAATTTTATTGCTTTAACTTTTTCTTGATAAGTTAGAGACTTTTTAGCGTTTTCTTTAAAGAATTTTTCAATATTTTCGCTACTTCTATCTAAAATAACATCAATATAGTTATTTCTTGCAGCCCAAAAATCGCTGTAGTATTTTGTTCCTTGGATTGAACAGAGATTAATTAATTCGTCTCTTAAATAATCAAGCGCCTGGCGAAGGGGTTTTCGCCATTTTTGATTCCAGTGGGGCTGAGCTCCTGTTGAACAGCCGCAATCATCCATCCACCTTCCGACCCCATGGGCGCAGCTCCAAGCTGATACGGGTTTTATATCGACTTCATAAATTGGCGGGTACATATTTAAAAATTGGGCGTAATTGGTTATTGTAAAGCCAAAGTCTTTTGCGCCGACTTTTAAAATATAAGCTAATGCCATATCGCCAAATTTTGTGTGGTGGCCATAGCTTTCGCCGTCTGTTGCAATGTTAATTAATTGCGGACAATTTCTCGATTCAACATAACCGTCATTTAATCTTGAGATGAATTTTCTGCCGTCTTGTAAAAGATTATCAAATGCGACGGATTTTGATATTGAGCCGTCATAGAAAAATATATCGAGGTATTTTTCCTTATTTGTGCCTTCAACAAAGTATCTGTACGGTTTAGAAGGGTCAATTGAGCCCCAAGAGACATCTTGCCAGTTATTTTCTCCGATTTTATTTACGCATTTTGCCTGATGAGGAGAAAGAATAGTAAATTTTACCCCGCAATCAATCAAAACTTCTAATGTCTGAGCATCGACCGCAGTCTCAGCAAGCCAGATACCTTGAGAATTTCTGCCGAATCTTTTTTGAAAATCTTTTAAACCCCATATAACCTGGGTAATTTTATCATTTTGATTAGCTAACGGCATAATGATATGATTATAAACTTGCGCAATCGCGCATCCAAAGCCATCATAGAGACTTCTTGAATTAATATCTGCTTGAATAATTCTATCGTAGGCGCTTTTATCGAATTTTTCCATCCAACTCAACAAGGTTGCGCCGAAGTTAAAGCTCATATATTGATAGTTATTTGAAATTTCTAAGATTGAATTAGAACTATCCACAATTCTTGAAGCGCCGTTTGGCCCGTAACATTGAGAAGATATTTTTTCATTCCAATCATGGTTAGGATATGCGCTTGTTTGCGCCTCAATTTCTTCTATCCAAGGGTTTTCCCTGGGCGGTTGATAAAAGTGTCCGTGAATTGTTAAATATTTCTTATTTTCGCTCATCTTCCAACTCTTTAATACAAATTATTGTTATTCTTTAGTTTCGTGCTTTGCTTTTTTAATAACCGTTAAATCCAATACATCAAGCCATGGGTCATTAAGCGCCGTCGAAAAGACTTTTGCGGTGATTTCGATTTTATCTCCCGTGTCAAGGTCGATGTGTTTTTCAGCAAGCTCTTTTTTCAAAAATAATTTCATTTCAGATAGCGGAATGTTATGATCAACCACATCATCTCTTTGAATCAAGATTCCGATGTAGTCCGTACTTTTTCTTAAAGCTTTGTTATAGTCAAGCCCAAGCGTTGAAAATTTATCAAATGTCGCTTGCATTTTTACGGTTTTATTTAGATATTTAGCAGGATTTGCTACGATATTTAATGATGTTGTATTAATCGGCTTTGTTTGCGCCATCGGTTTTTGGGCGTTTTGTGGTGTCTTTTGAGATGCGTTTTGAGATGTTTTAGAGACAGGTTTTGCCGCGGGTTTAACAATTTTTGTAGGGGCTGATTTTGTATCGGCGGGTTTAGGTATAACTTTAACAGGCGGGTTCATAGGCATTGTAGTCGGCGTATCTCCATAGGCAAAATTTCCTATAAGACAAGATAGGCTGAATCCTAAAAATATAAAACTTGTAAATATTGCTTTTTTATTCATTTTGACCTCGTTTTTGCTGTTTTGAATTACAAGATAAGTTTAGCATAGTTTTTATTTATTTAAAATATCAATTTCCCTATTTTCAAGATTAAGATATTTTATCTGATTTTTAAAGCCCATTTGGTTAATATCCTCTTTAGTTAAAATATTTTTCTTAATCAAATTTATGGCTATTTCATCAATTGTCTTAACAGAACCTGCCAGAGTCCCTTTTTCGTCTTTACCAAATCTATTTATTTTTTTGTTACAAAAAATAATATCTTTTTTATGGTGAGCATTAGGCAAACTGTCGCTAATTAATATTATTCTATCTTTTGGTTTTGTTTTCAAAATAAGATTAATTATATCCTGCGATAAATGTATTAAATCAGCTATGACTTCGCAATATATATTATCATCAATTAATCCCTTCAGGGTGCAGGTGGGGTTTCTATGGTGAATTTGTGGCATCGCGTTAAAGATATGAGTTAAACCTTTTATGTTTTTAATATTATCTGAATTTGTGTGGCCTAATTGAACAATGATATTTTTTTTATTTAGGTATTTTATTAAATCAATATCTTCTTCGTTTGCTAAAGTTACAATTTTTATAATATCTTCATAACCCGCGGTTAATAATTTAAAATTATCTTTTGTTAATTTTAAGAAATTTTTTTTATCTTGAATACCTGATTTTAGGCTTGATAAAAAGCTTCCTTCCAGATGAACGCCGATGATAAACGTTTCATTATCGATTTTTTTTAATTGCTCCCGTTTAATTTTTGAAAAAATTTCAAGCTGTTTAATTATTTTTTTATTTTCATCACCGACTAATGTCGGGCAGATTCCTTTTATATTTCTTTTATAGAGCTTTTTTAAGACATATTTAACTTCATCATAATTACAATTGTTAAAATTAACCCCATAAGCGCCGTGGGTGTGGTTATCGATGAATTTTAAATCCTCTTTTTTCATATTTTGACTTTTCCTTAAAAATAATTAAATCAAGATTGTATAATATATTATAGCGCAGGATTTAGCAATTGTTAATAAATGTAACAAAAAAATCATATAACCCTAAAGAATTAATCACAAAATGTCGTATACAAAAACATAAATACGAAGGAAAGGTGACAATATGGGATTAGCAGCAAGTCAAGCTCGCTTTCTTGGTTTAACTGCAAGGAAAAGTAATGTTGAATATAAAGCACAGCAAATAAACCAACAAAGGGTAGCATTATCAAACGAAGTTTTGGGGTTATATGGCGAATATAACAGATTAGATGTGCCGGTACCTCCCGTAGTACAAGATTTTCAAAAATCTTCCTACACTCTTGATTCAACTTATGAAAATTATCAAATTTCAGGTTTTTCAAAAATCCCCTCGGGCGAATATGAAGGATATTATAATGTTACATTAACTTGGGATCAAGATGTTGCAAAAGCATACACTTATGCAGCAAGAGACAGCGTCATAAGAGCCAAAAAAAGAGAAAGCCAAACTGACGAGGAAGGAAATGAAATTCAAGGGTCTTTTTCATATTTAAGTTTTCAATTAGGTCTTGATACTTTTATTTATGACGAAAGTAACCCTGAAGGTTCAACCATTACGAAAATCACGGGCGATTATGATAAATATCAGGGTTTGTCAACCATTATGGAATCATTGGGTAAAACCGACGGAACATATTATATGTATATGAGAAACGGTGTTGCTTATTATACTTCCGAAGACGACTTATTAGCGACACAATTTGAACAAAAAGAAGGCAGTGACGAGCTTGATTATTATGGAACATATTCTTTTGATTATCAAGGTTCTCAAAAAATTTCAAAAAATGCTTCCGTAATTGCGGCATTAACCCAAGAAGCAAACGGAAGATTATCAACAATTCAGGTTATAAGTTCCGATGATTTACCCGAACTTATTGACCATACATTTTCCATAACAACTTCTTCAACGGACGATCAAGCGGCATACGCTGATGCGATGAATGAATATAACTATCAAAAAGCAATATATGAAAAAGAAGTTGAAAGAATAAACCAAAAAACCGAAACTCTGCAAAAAGAAGACAGAAGCTTGGAGCTTCAATTAAATCAATTAGATACCGAACAAAGAGCAATTTCAACCGAAATGGAATCAGTCCAAAATGTTCTTAAAGATACTATGGAAAAGGTATTTAAGACTTTTGACGGCTAGAGATAATTTTTCCTTTGTATTTTTGAGTCCTTGTTAATTTTAACGGGGACTTTTGTTTATTTTTACTTGTTTTATTTTAATAGGCGCGAAAGAATCTCTGATTAGTCCCGTTTTCACCAACTCTGATTTTGACTGTACGAAGACATTTCGGGCATTTGCCTTCATAGAATGTTCCTTCTTTATTTTTGTAGATTCTTGAATAGACATTACAGCAATCAAACATAATACCTATGAAATTATTATTCTTTTTTTGATTTTCTTCCATAAAATAATCATAACTTTTTAAATTGGTTTTAAATCAATTTTTTGTTTGAAATTTATTGTAAAAAACTCTAAAGCGTAGTAAAATAAATCAAACAGTTTTAGTTTTAGTTATAAAAAGGATAATTTAATAAGATGGGTATACACATGCAAGTTATTATCGCGCTTCTTTTAGGTATTAAAAGAAACTGGCATATTTTCATCGGTCTGATTTTAGGTGTGTTGGTTGGTGTATTTTTCCCGCAAGAACTTTATCCTAAGGCGTATTCGGTTTTAAATTTTGTAGCCGGCGCTTTCATAAATTTAATTCAAATGGTTGTGATTCCTCTTGTAATTAGCGCAATCATAATCGGCATTTCTAATATCGGCGATTCAAAACAATTAACCAAATTCGGCACAAAAATGATTCTCTATTACGGAATTATCACAGTGATTGCTGTCACATTAGCAACAGTCATTGCAATAATTATAAAACCCGGCGTTAATGCAGAAAGCTTGATTCGTCCCGACATTTCAGAAAGTATTAAAGAATATGTTGCAGGGGCTATTCAGTATCAACAAGATAATCTGAGCGAAATATTTTTGGGTCTGATTCCTAAAAATCCTTTTGAAGTGCTCTCAAAAGGCGATATGGTGCCTTTGATTCTTTTTGTTTCGATTTTTGCCGTGGCATTAGCTCGCTGCGGAGAAATATCAAGAAGCGTTGTTGCGTTTTTTGAAAGCATTTTTGCTGCAACAATGAAAGTAATTGATTGGATTATGTATTTTGCTTCGGTTGGTGTATTTGCACTGACTGCCGTTTCGGTCGGAACATTTGGCGTTGAAGTGTTTAATGACATATCAAAATACCTTGCTGCGATATTAATTGCTTTGGGTATTCAATTTTTCATTGTTTATCCTTCGATGTTAAAGATTTTCTCAAAAGTCCCGCCGACAAAGCTTTTTGCCGCAATATCGGAAGCTATCATGGTTGCTTTCGGCACGGCTTCATCATCTGCAACATTGCCTTTAACAATTACATGCTGCGAAAAAAGGGGTATATCAAACAGAATCTGTTCATTTGTTCTGCCTTTAGGAGCGACATTAAATATGGACGGAACGGCAATCGTTCAAACAATTGCCGTAATATTCATTGCGCAAATGTATGGGATTGATTTAACGCCTCTGTTACTATTTGAAATATCATTGTTGGCAATGATAGCTTCATCAACTTGCGCCGGAATCCCGGGTACCGGTTTAATTACAATTACATTAATCTTTAACGGAATCGGCTTATCCGCTCAACAGCTCGTTGTTGGTTTTACTTTATTATTCACGGTTGAAAGATTTGTCGATATGTTTAGAACCGTCTGTAACGTCACCTCAGATGCCGTTGTTGCGGCAATTATTGCCGACAATGAAAATGAACTTGACTATGAACTGTTGTCTTCAAAAGAATCCGCAGACAAAATTGAAAAGGCGTAGCGCTTGAATATTAAAATAATTCTTGAAGGAAAACTCAAAGAAAGCTTTTATAAAAATGGCGTCAAGGAATATCAAAAGCGGCTTTTAAATAAAGTCAAAGTCATTGAAGTTGATAATATCGAACAATATCTAAAAACAATAAAAACAAGGCAGCAGAGTTTTATTGTTACTTTAGAAATTGAAGGGCAAGAACTAAACAGCATTGAATTTGCTCATAAACTAAGACAAATTGAACTCGGTGAAAATGTAAATGAGATATTATTTTTAATAGGCGGCGCCGAAGGTTTGAGCGAAAATTTGCGAAAAAATTCCGATTTTAAGTTTTCAATGTCAAAATTAACTTTTCTTCACCAGGAAGCGGTATTGATTTTGATTGAACAAATTTATCGAGCGTATAAAATATTAAATAATGAACCATACCATAAATAATTGTTTGGAGGGAAAATGAGAGCCGTTGATTTAATTCAAAAGAAAAAAGAAGGAAAATGCCACACAAAAGAAGAAATTGATTTTTTAATCGATAATTATATGAAAGGAAATATCGAAGACTATCAAATGTCTGCTTGGCTTATGGCAGTGTGTTTTCAAGGATTAAATGACCAAGAGACGGCATATTTAACTCAAAGCTTCATTAATTCAGGCGACATTTTGGATTTTTCTTCAATCAGCCAAAATATCGCGGATAAACATTCTACAGGTGGCGTCGGAGATAAAGTCACCCTTGTTTTAATCCCGATTCTGGCTCAATTAGGCGTTTATACGGCTAAATTATCAGGCCGGGGCTTAGGTTTTACAGGGGGCACCATCGATAAACTTGAATCAATTCCGAATTTTAAAGTCGAACTTACAAATGAAGAATTTTTTAATCAAATAAAAGATATAAAAGTTGCAATATCTTCTCAAAGCCCAAATCTTACGCCTGCGGACGGGAAAATTTATGCCTTAAGAGACGTAACTGCGACAGTTGATAATAAATCATTAATTTGTGCTTCCGTTGTATCCAAAAAAATCGCTTCGGGAGCTAATTCCGTTGTACTGGACGTTAAATTCGGCTCGGGTGCGTTTTTAAAAACACCAAATGAAGCAAAAGAGCTTGGTGAATTGATGATTAAAACGGGAAAATTATTAAATAAAAAAATTGATGTCGTAATTTCATCGATGGAGCAGCCTTTGGGGCTTTGTGTAGGAAATTCATTAGAAGTTATTGAAGCGATTGAATTTTTAAAAGGCAACTATCAAAAAGATTTATACGATATAACGCTTGAACTTGCCACAAAAACTCTTTTGAATTTTAATATCGCTTCAAATCATATCGAAGCTAAAAATATGATAGATAGTGTAATAAATGATAAAAGTGCGCTTGAAAAATTAAGACAAATTATAATTCATCAAAAAGGAAACCCGGATGTAATTAATGATTATTCATTATTTAAAATCGGCAAAAATAAAATTGAAATTAAAGCAAATAGCGATGGGTTTATAAAAACACTTGATGCACTGGATGTCGCTCATAGCGCAAAGCTATTGGGCGCGGGACGAGACAAAAAAACAGATAACATAAATTATGGCGCAGGAATTAAATTACATAAAAAAATAGGTTCAAAAGTTAAACAAAATGAAACGGTAATGGAATTATATTTTGATAAAATTGAAGAAATAAAACTCAATGACGCGATAAAAATTGCAAAAAGTTCTTTTGAAATATCAAAAGAACTTGTTTTGGAACCTGCTTTAATTTTTAAAGGTTGATTGAAACAATAATTCAAGTAATTGATTTTATTTTCTAGTTTTCATCTTCAATTTCTCGAGTTATGGTATATTTTTTTAATTTGTTATTTTCTAAATCAAGCTGCATTTCGTTATCATAGGTCATTGGGCCTCCTTCGCTGTCATAGCTGACCAAGGTATTGTATGCAACTGATTTATAGCTTTGATCGTCATCGGCAAGGAGCTGTTTTTGCGCTTTTTGGTTCATTGAACCATCATCATTATATTTCATTAAGGAATTCAGAAAATATGCGCTTAATTTATTATCGCTCATCATAATTTTGACGCCATCTTTTGTATAAGTCGGTATATCTTTATTATAGCCTATTTCATAGTGGCTTTTGCTGTATGAAAAATCGGCTTCGCCTTGAGAAAAATCATAGATTTCTTTTTTTGAGACACTGTCTGTCCTTTCGTTCATAAAAATGTCTTTTGAATATTCCAGTAACGTGTCGTTATTAAAAATATATTCTTCTTTAGCTTTGCTTAAATACGAATTAACGTCGATATGGCTTTTGTAGACTTGGATTGATTGTTCATTATCATCTTCATCATTAAAAATATATATATCAAATGTCCCGTCGTCATTAACATAATCAATTTCGGCGGCATTTTGACCGACATAGCATAATTTTTCCAAAGCGCCGTTTTTGTCAAATTGCCCTATTTTTAATTGCATATTATCCGAAATTTTGTATTCATATAATATTTTTCCTTCGTCATTAAATGCATCTTGAAATTTATTTTCTTTTGCAATTTCAAAAAGTTTATCGAGGTCATTTTGGGCTTTTTTCGCATTTGAAAATTCTTTTTTTGCTAATTTCTTTATTTGGCCGACGTTTTGTCTGATTATGGAAATTTCGCTATAGGCTCTTGCAAATTCATCTAAGGCCTTTTTTTCATACTGTTCAAATTTCTTAAGTTCTTTTTTAACATCCGACAAGGAGCCGGTTTTGTTTTGTTTAATGTTTCCCAAAAAATGGAGGCTTTTATAGTGCTCAAAATCGAGATTGTTTGTTTGTATTTTAGAATCTGAAATAGATTGGTTTTGATTATGATTTTGAGTTTTGGGGTTTATTTTATTATATGAAATACTGTTTAAATTGATTTTTGTTATCATTTTTACTCGCTTTCTTAATTCTTTGAATATTGTTTTCTATATCGGTTTAAAAAACTTTGTGACATCGGCTCTGGCGCTTGCGTTTTTGGTTTTGATAAATCCTTTGATATATGATTTTAAAGAACCGCTTATATGGTCCCAATTGTACTGTTCGTCATAAACTTCACCCATTGTGGGGTTTTCTTTATGATGAAGAATGTACGAACTTAAAAGTTTATTCACAAATTGATACTGTTCGTCGGATTGCACCGTGTCATTTATTTTAGAATAGTTTGTTTTATATGAATAAATTTCTCTGTCAATAAAAAAGTTATCTTTCACTTTAAAATTAAATTCGCTTTGGGCGTGCTCAATGTTTTTTTGAGGATTTATCGAATAATTTGTTCTGTATATTCCTTTTTCCTTATCGTAATATTGTGCGAAAAAATTAGTTGAGTCATCCGGTGAAAACTTATTTTCTTTTTCATATCTAATTATATTATTATCGCGATAATTTATTCTCTCATCAAAGCCGAGAGACGTACCGTCAGCTAAATTTGAACAGTTTTTAACGTATGTTTTTAAATTATTGTCAGAATCAAAAACATACATTTTTTCATTTTTGATTGAATTATTTTTATCTTTATAAAGATTATTTTTGTATAATTTTAAGGGATTATCGCTTTTTATTTCGTCCCATCTTAATACTTCATCTATTTTAAATTCGCCGTCTTCAAGGTATTCAACCCCCAAGGAACAATTTTTTAGATTATCAAAAGCAAATTCATAAATATCAACTTTGGAGCTATTTTTTTGGGCGTTATTATCATTGTTGTAATTTTTGCAATTCATCATTGATTCAACATAGAACAATTTATCCTCAATTGCCTGATTCAAGTCAAAATATGCAACGGCGTTTGTTTCGTTTATTAATTCATCATTTTTAAACTGACGCATTTTAATTAAAATAAAGCTGTCTTTGGTTTCGCTGAGTTCATATTTTCTTGTAATTTGGGTTTTTGGGTCAAATTCATCCTGAAATTTATTGGCTTTTGCTTTCATTATATATTCAAGATTCTTTGTTTTTTGTTCAATTGCGGCATTTTTGACTTCTTCGCCTCTTTTTATGATGTCATTTGAAGATGATTGGATAGTTTTTGCTCTTGCATTAATTTTTTCAATCGAATTTAAAACATCGCTATAAATCGCTTTTGCGTTTTGAGAAATTCTTTGGGCTTGATAAAAAATCTGCTCGTTGTCCTTTTTTGCGTTTGGTTTGCGGATGCGGATTTTGATTTTTGATAAACCCGAAAAAGCAAGGTTTTGTGTTTGTTTTTGGGTTTTAAAGATATTAAGATTTAAAGGATTAATTTGATTTTGTTTTGTTTTTAGCGCTTTATTATTGCTATTATTTTGATAGCGCGTGAAATTAAACGATATTGGGTTTATAAACATTTATCAAACCTTTTTATATTTTTATAGTGAATTTATATTACAAGAACTTTGATTAAAAAGATGAATTAAAACGTGACGGTTTTTTGTGCGTCAAAAGTTTCACCAAAAGCCGAAGTTGAATAGTTTTTGGAATATGACTTCAAAGAGCCTTTATAAAATCTGTAGACTTCTTGAATTTTGCTTTTTTCGTTGAGCTCTTGTTCAAAATTTTTATAATAGTTTGTTAAACGATGTTCACTGAATTTAAAAGTTTCTTTTGCTTTATATTTGCCATCCGTTGTTTTAACAAGGCCTTTTTCATATTGTTTTAAATAGTTGCTGTCAAAATAATATGATTCTTTTGCTTCAAATTTCGTTGTAATTTCTTTGTTGCTGTCAAGAAAATCAACTATTGTTTGAAGGGCTCTTTTTCTGTAGAATTCAACGTTTTCTTTTGGAACATTGTAGGAATTTTGATTGAGGTTTTCAATAAATCTAAAAGCATCATCTAAAACTTTTTTAGATTTGTTTGGAGTAAATACGCTTCCTTTAAAGTCTTTGTAGTATTGAGCCAATGACCCGTTGGATGTAAAAATATATGCATCAAATTTGCCGTTATCTTTTGTCACGACGCTTTGAGGTTTTGAATCGTATGCATTAACTTCCGCGACCATATTATTGAATTTATCAAGGATGAATATTTTTTGAACTTCGGGGTCTTGAAATCTTCTGTCTGTTTCAAACGTTATAAAAAATTCACCATCTTCCATTGGAGAAAAATTGTTTTCTTTTCCTTCTTTAATATATGAAGATAGTGTTTGATACATTGATTTTGCTTCGTCTTTAATAAATTGAGCGTCGCTTTTTATATCAACAGTTCTTTCTTTAATTTCTCTTGCATTTTCTAAAATGGCGGGAATGTCGTCCTTAACGAATAAATCCTCGTTTAAATTGTTGCCGAATGAAACATTTTTTGTTTGCGGGGCACAGAGGGATTTTGTATTTTTGAAATACGATGAAGCTGATTTTAAAATCGAATTTTTACCTGAAACACAACCCAAAGCGCTAATTTGCATAATTTTTTCCTTCCCTTAATATAATCTTATATGAATACAAAACATGTGAAAGAAATTTTTTGCCATGGGCCAAATTTCCGTACTATTTTTAATTTTGCGCTTTTTGATAAAATTATTTATTATTCAAATTTATAAAAGGAACGGAATTACCCATAGTATATTGAGGCAGTTTCCCATCCCACTTTTGGACTGCTTCATATTCAACAAGCGCCTTGTTTTGACTTAGAGCCGTCGCTCTTATTTGCATTGATTTTGCTTCGGCTTGAGCGGTGATTAATTTTTGTTTTGCCTCTTCTTCAACTTGAACAGTTTTATTTTTTGCCTTTTTAGCTTCCTGTTCGGCCGTGACTTTTGATTCAATTGCTCTCATGAAGGTTTCTGAGTATTTTATATCAAGAATTTGAAAGCTTGTAAAATTAATAAATTTTTTGCCCAATTCTTCTTGAAGTTTTCTTGTTATTTCATTTGACGCTATTTCTCTGTTTTCAATTAAATCTGAAGCGTTCCATTTACCTATGACGTTTTTGATATTACCTTCAACAGCGGGGTATAGAATTGTTTCAACATAGTTCACTCCGACTTTTCCATACATATCGTGGACATGTTCGGGCATTAAATTAAAATTTATCGCATAGTTAATTTTTGCCTGTTGAATGTCTTTTGTGTAGACTTCGGTTTCTTTAACAATTTTTTGGGTTTTAATGTTCATCACTTTTATTTTAGATATAAAAGGAGCAACAAAATGCACCCCTTCAACATAGCTTTTGGGAGACAATCTTCCTAATGTGACTTTAACACCCCTTTCCCCAACGCCAACTATTGCCACCGGGTTACATAAAACAATAAAAGCAATAAAAATTATAACAACCGCTAAGATTATTCCTTTTTTCTCGTTTGGCATATCTTTATTCATTTATTAACTCCTCGTTTTTATTATTTTAAGCTTATTTTAGACTAATTAGCGCCATAATGACATAAGACGCTATGACAAACAAAATAAAACCTATAAAAAAGTTTAAAATCTGTTTAGAATATTTTTTATATAAATTTACGTTAAAAATAAGCCCCGAACAAATTAGGACTAAATTAACAAATAGTACAAAACACAATATCAAAAATAATATTCTAACTACCATATTTTTTAAACCTTTTTAATAAATCATATATTTAAAATGGATGTAGCGCAAATTTGTAAAATTTTATAATATTTTTAAACCTAAAGAGAAGTTTTTTGATATTATTTTCTTAAAGGAATTTAAGGAGATTTTAATGGAAATGTTGAATTTAGATGAGGTATATAAAGCCCAAAAAGTCTTATCACAAATTGCAAGAAAAACGGATTTAATCTATTCAAATTATTTAAGTCAAAAAAATAAAGTCTTTTTAAAATCCGAAAACCTTCAATTGACGGGCTCTTTTAAATTAAGAGGGGCTTATTATAAAATATCAAAATTAAGCGATATTGAAAAGAAAAAAGGGGTAATTGCATGCT
>CANQLJ010000018.1 GCA_947624685.1 Candidatus Gastranaerophilales bacterium
CCTGCGGCATCACGGATACCTTTTTTAATTGCAATAGCGCAGCCTAAAGTATAAGCCCAAGAAGCGTTATCAAACGCAATGGGTTGAATCCCTTTAACTATTTCATCAACATTTATTCCTTTGGATAGACACAATTCATTAGCTTCATCAAGCGATTTAAAACCATATTCATTTAAAACTTTGGCTAATGATTTTTCGCGTCTGTCTTGTCCTTCAAATTTTGCCATAATATATTTCCTTATTTTTTCTATCTATAACTATTCGTGACGTGGGTCAATTGTTTTAACGGCTTCGTTAAATCTTCCGTATGTGCCGATATTTTTTTCATAGGCTTCTTTGGCGTCAACCCCTTTTTTGATTGCATCCATTACTTTTCCTAAGTTTACAAATTTATAGCCTATGACTTGATCGTTTTTATCGAGCCCAAGTTCAAGTATATATCCTTCGGTCAATGACAAATATCTTACACCTTTTTGTTTTGTTGAATGAATTGTCCCTACCATTGAACATAAGCCTTTGCCAAGGTCTTCAAGACCGGCTCCGACGGGCAATCCGCCTTCAGAAAACGCGGTTTGTGTTCTTCCGTAGACGATTTGCAAGAATAATTCTCTCATTGCAACGTTAATAGCATCACATACAAGGTCAGTGTTAAGAGCTTCCAATATAGTTTTTCCCGGGAGAATTTCTCCTGCCATTGCGGCAGAATGAGTCATTCCGGAACATCCTATTGTTTCAACAAGAGCTTCTTGGATAATTCCTTCTTTAACGTTTAAAGTTAATTTGCAAGTACCTTGTTGAGGAGCACAACATCCGCAACCGTGGGTTAAACCGGAAATATCTTTAATTTCTTTACATTTTGTCCATTCTCCTTCTTGAGGAATCGGGGCGGGCGTTCCTTTGACACCGCGCGCTACACAACATTTTTCTTCAATTTCTGAAGTTACATCTATACGTGTCATTTGACCTCCTTTTATACTAAAATAAAATTATAAATTGATTTTAATATAAACAAAATTTAATTGCTAATAAATATCCGGCTAATTATTAATTTAATTTCGTTCATATAAAATATGCAAAGCGCTGCACTGATTAACAGTGCCGGCCCAAAAGGCATCAGATTAAAACCTTCTTGAGGCATTTGTTTACTATCATCAGCCATATTTTTCTTTTTTTCTTTTATATCGTTTATTATATTTTTAAGCGCAAAAATAAGCATCGCCAATATCAAAATAAGGCTCAAAAAGTAATATATCGGATAATATATCAAATTAAAATAATTTAAAAACAAGACTAAAATTATCGAAAATAAAGTAAAACAATAGGATAAAAACAATTTTTTGTTGTGCTTTTTAAGTGCGCTGTGAGCTAAAAAGGGTATTGCACAAATTGCCTGAATTATAATACTTAATACAATTACAAAAACAAGGTTTTTTATTCCAAATATCGCCCCTAAACCAAGTGCTATTAAGCTGTCGCCTTCGCCAAACATCCTTACGCCTAAAAAATATTTTGGAATTTTTGCCATAATTTCAAATATCAAAAATCCAAAAACGGCGCCCAAGATTGATTGGACAAACGTTATATCATTTAACCCCAATAGTGAATATAAAAGCGCGAAAAATGCTAAGATATAAGCGTGATAGTCAATTATCACGGTTTGAAGAATATCTGTTACAATCATTAAAATAAATGTCGCAAAAAATATAAACATAAATAATGTTTTATATGTCAAGCTGAAATTAAGATAGCATAACAAAAAACATACCGCACAGAGCGCTTCAACGATTGGGTATTGGATTGAAATTTTGGTTTTACAATAAGCGCAGCGCCCTTTTAAAAAAATGTACGATAATAACGGTATATTCATATACCATTTTAATTTATTTGAGCACTTCGGGCATCTTGAGCGCCCAAAGATAATATCTTCGCCTTTCAATCCTCTTAATATCGCAACATTTAAAAAAGAACCGATGCAGAGCCCAAATAAGACCACATAGAAAATTATGAAAATATTTCCAATGTCTGCAAATTGAAAAGTACTATTCATAATTTTCTATTCCCTTTCTCGTAATTATTTCAAAAAGCTTTTGCAGAGCCTTTTTGAGTTTTCTTGACACTTGCATTTGAGAAATATCGAGCTTTTGCGAGATTTCTCTTTGGTTCAATCCTTCATAGTAATTCAAGATAATTAACTGCTGCTCAATCGGCTCAAGTCTCTTTATGGCAGCATCAAGGATGATTCTGTTCTCATAGCTGTTGAATGCTTGTTTTTGGCTCTCGTCTTCAATTTTTTCGACAAGTGAGATAGAATTTTCATCCGCCCCGATTATTTGATCGATTGAAATTGTGGTTGTGCGTCTGTCTAAATTATTACATTCTTCAATCTTTTCCTGAGGCATCTGCAGAGCTTCCGCTATATCTTTATCAGTCGGCGCATAGCCAAGTTTTTCGGTCAATTCCAATGTTAATTTATGAACACGAAAAGATAACTCTTTAATTTCTCTCGGTGCTCGAATAATTGTCGTTTTGTCTCTTAAATAATGCCTTATTTCGCCTGTTATAAGATATGTTGCATAGGATTTAAAGTTCTTTGATATTTCGGGATTATATAAATCAATTGCTTTAATGAGGCCTAATGAGCCCACTTGAGTAATATCTTCCACAGGGTCGGTTGAACGTCTGGCCAGTGAGCGCGCAACTTTTTTTACTATCGGCATACAAGCTAACACCACAAGCTCTTTTAATCTTTTTTTGTCTTTTTCGTCGCTTGTTTTGTTGTACTTTTCAAGCCAAATATTAATTTCGTCGGTATCAAAAATATTTTCTTGTTGCTCGCTCAATTTATTTTTCCTCGCTCCAAGAATACATTTTTCTTAGGTTTGCGCCCACTTCTTCCAAAGGATGAAGGGCTTTTAATTTTCTTGTTGTTTTAAAATGAATTTGATTATTGTTACATTCCGTTATCCACTTGGAAGCAAAAGTGCCGTCTTGGATTTCAGATAATACTTTTTTCATTTCTTTTTTTGTTTCATCGGTTATAATGCGTTTTCCCGTTTCATAGTCACCGAATTCCGCCGTATTTGATATTGAATTTCTCATTGCTTTAAATCCGCCTTGATAGATTAAATCAACGATTAATTTCATCTCATGGATACATTCAAAATAAGCGTTTTCGGGTGCATAGCCGGCTTCCGTTAATGTTTCAAAGCCCGCTTGCATTAAAGCACAGACTCCGCCACAAAGGACGGCTTGTTCGCCAAATAAATCCGTTTCCGTTTCAATTTTAAATGTTGTTTCAATAACGCCTGCTCTTGCTCCTCCTATTCCCATTGCATAGGCTAAACCGTTTACTAAAGCATCACCTGAGGGGTTTTGATGTATCGCAATTAAACAGGGTACACCTTTACCGGCCACATATTCGCTTCTAACGGTATGCCCCGGGCCTTTTGGAGCAATCATTATGACATCGACATCTTTTGGAGCTTCAATTAAATTAAAATGAATGTTAAAGCCGTGAGCAAAAGCAAGAGTCTTGCCTGCGGTTAAATATGGTTTAATTTCTTCATTATATACTTTTGCTTGAATTTCATCCGGAAGAAGAATCATTATAATATCGGCTCTTTTAGTGGCTTCTGATACGCTTAGAACTTCTAAGCCCGCTTCTCGAGCTTTTGAAGCAGATTTAGAACCTTCGTAAAGCCCCACGACCACTTTTACGCCCGAATCTTTTAAATTGAGCGCATGGGCGTGACCTTGAGAACCATAACCCATAATAGCGACCGTTTTATTATTCAATCTTGCTAAATCGCAATCAGATGCGTAATATATCTTTACCATAAAATTCCTCCTTAAAAAAACTATTTATATATCTAGTTTATTATTTTATAAAAAAAGGTCAACTTTATTAAGGCAATTATTTTTGTTCTTTTGTTTTATTATCCTTGTCAGTTGTTTAAGGTGTGAAAAAAAATTAATGAAACTTTTGAGCAAAAAATACTATGGTTACTCAAATTTAAACAAAAATTTTTCATCAAAAAAGCTTCCGCTTGATCGCTCAAGCGTAAAAAACATTGAACAATATGACAAAAGAGAATATCCGCTCGAACAGTATTTGTCATATTTTACTTATATTCGAGAAAATGACGAATTTAAGGATGTTTTTAAAAAATACATTAAATACAAAAATTCTAACCAAAGACTCACCAAAGAAAAATTTGACGAGATTTACAAAAATTATCCCATGATGTGCGATATGGCGTATGACGAAACACAAAGCGAAGAAATGCTTTGTGCTTCTCCAAGTTCGTGCGCTAATGCTGCCGTTACTTTGAAAAATCATTTTGATAAAAAATATGGTATTGATGGCTATAAAATAATAAGTATCGGGACAGAACCTTCTATTATATGTGAAATTATGAAATTAATGGGGGCAGATACCGTGATGCTTCCAATATCAGGGCTGAAAAACCCCGACATTTCAAAATACGATTGGAAAAGCGATGAGCCTTTTGAAAGCTCTATAAAAGACAATATCTACATTGCGCTTAATTATTTAATTAAAAACGGCGTTATAAATACCTTTGATAAAAAATTTATACTGGTAGATTTTGCCTATTCCGGCGCCACAATTAAAGTAATGCATAATTTTTTAAAATATTTAATACAGATTGATGAAGATAAAATCATTGATTGCTCTTTAATTGACGCCCTTCGAGCACTTCAAAACGAGGAAGAATCTTTTGTTGATGAAGTAGATGTGGATATGATTGAAGAAGATATGATGCACTCTGATATTGCCGATTGCTGCAATGTTCCTCATTTTAATATTAATGATTTTTATAACGAAAACGCTTATGGGGACAATTATGTGAGCTCTAAAAATAAAACCGAACAGGAAGTATTCGATGAATTTGATAAATACAATAGAACCGACGCATGGGTTTATTTGCTTGCTTCCATGTCGTTTGTACAAAAAATTTTAGATAAAAAAATGCGTCACGAATTACCATGACGCATTATTGCTATAAAATCTGCATATGGAGGAAGGAGTGGAAAAGAGAACAACTTGTAGTATCTAAATACCCAAAAATTTTGCTAAAATAACTTAAAATAACATTTTATTAAGTAATATTAAAATGCAAAAAGGCTTATCCCACATTGGGTTTAAGCCTTTTTAACATGATTTTTAATAATTATTTACGTAATTTTTAAAAGTATTTTTATTTATTTAGCATCTGTTTAATGCCGTCAATTGATGATAAAATGCCCGTTGCTTCATAAGGCATATAAATCACCTTGTTGTCTTGGCCTTTTGAGATACCTTCCAATGTTTCTAAATATTTCATCGCAATTAAATACTTATCAGGCTGGCCTTGGTTATTGAAAGCCTCAGCTATTCTTCTGATTGCTTCTTTTTCGGCATCGGCTTCAACAAGTCTTGCTTGAGCTTCACCTTGTGCTTTTAAAATTTCGGCTTCTTTTAGCCCTTGAGCTTTATTGATTGCTGCTTCTTTTTCCCCTTCCGCTTTTAATATTGCCGATTTTTTAAGCCCTTCAGCTTCTAAGATTGCCGCACGTCTGTCACGTTCCGCTTTCATTTGTTTTTCCATTGATGTTTGAATATCAACGGGCGGGATAATATCTTGTAATTCGACCCTGTTTACCTTAACACCCCATTTATTTGTTGCTTCATCTAAGATAGAGCGAAGTTCGACGTTGATTTTATCTCTTGAAACAAGCGTTTCATCTAAATCCAGCTGCCCGACTAAATTTCTCAACGTCGTTTGAGTAAGTTTTTCAATTGCATCAGGCAGGTTTTGAACTTCATAAACCGCCGATTTAGGATCAACTATCTGGAAATATAAAAGAGCGTTAATGCTAATTGTCGCGTTATCTTTAGTAATTACCGATTGGCGAGGAAAATCATAGACAGCTTCTCTCATATCTATTCTATGGCGAATAACAGTGCCGCTATAGGTTTGGCCGTCAAAAGTTCTTTGAACTGTTTTCCAATACACTCCTCTTTGGGTATCAATAATCGGACAAATCCAATGAAAACCCGCATCGAGCGTTTTATGGTATTTACCTAATCTTTCAACAATCACAACTTCCGCTTGTTTAACAATTATTGCGCCTTTTATAATTAAAATAATTGCAAAAACAAATAATACTAAAATTGCGCCGAACATTTTTCCTCCTTTAAATTTTATTGCTTAACAACTTTTAAAATAATACCTTCATGGTCTGTAATTTTAACGTTTTCGCCGTTTTCGATGACATTATCATCGGCACTTCTTGCTTGCCATCTTTCATCATAAATACTTATAAAGCCGCTGTTTTTGTCGATTCTGTCTACTGCTTTAGCTGTTTTTCCGATGTATTTTGATTTCATGCCCGTTTCCATTTTAATGTCGCTTGATTTTTTAATCAAAATCGGCCTCAATGTAAATACCAGAATTATTGATAAAAAACAAAAACTCGATATTAAAACGTATATATCGTTTGTGAAAAACGATAATATCGCGACAAAAACGGACGCCAAAGCAAAATTAAGAAAAAACATCGTAGGCGTGAACATTTCAATGATTAAAAAAACTAATCCTATCGCTAAAATTGTATACCACATAAAAACTCCTCCATAATTTTATATTATAGAGGAGTTTTTAAAATAAATCACATTTTTATTGTATTTTATACGTAATTTTTTATCCAAATGCTTAAAATGAAGTCAAATTCAATTTTATTCATAATATCCTTCGCTTTCTTAAATTATCTTTATAGCATATATATAATTTAAAAAAGTATTTAGTAAAAAAATTGCCCTCAAATTCGTTTTGTTATGGTTAAATTGTTACATTTCTTAATATTTTAAGCTCGTCTTTCTGTTCTTTGTTGAGTCTTAATGATTCCCTGGCTTTTGTTATACCTTTATTATAGACGAAATTATGGATTTTATTGTTTTTTATAAAATTAATCGTTTTATTATAATCTTTTACAAAACAAATTGAAAGACACCATGCCGCAGCCATTTTTGCGTAATATTTGTCGTTATTAAATATTTTTATTTTATCAAGTACATAATCAATGTCATAATCGATGTAATAAAGCGTCAAAATGACATAATAAAACCTTAGATTAAATTCTCTGTCTGAATTAACATAATCTTTTAAAAAAACTTTAAAATCATCAAGATTATCTTTAATTACTTTTAAGTTTGAACAAAAACAATCACAAATTGACCAATTATTTATTTTTTTAATGAATTTTTTTATGTATTTTAATTTTTCACAATAATCAATTTTAATGTATCCGATAATTAGCCCTTCAATTAGCGTTAGTTCAAAAAATTCATCGTCATTTTCTTTTAAATACGTTTTCCAATTTTCTTTTGAGATATTTTTAGCAATTTTTCTTAATTTTGGTATTTGAACACCGATTAGGTTATTTATGTTAGGCAGAAGCGAACAGGAAAAATTTTTATATTTTTCATCGCTTAATTTAAAAAGTTCTTTTTTTATTTTTTCTATCATACCAAATCCACTATAACTACGCCCTCAGAACCTTCATCCATATTGCCGTAGCGAAATTTTGCAACATAGGGGGATGTTTCAAGATAATTTGCAATCGCTTTTTTTAAAGCGCCCGTACCTAGCCCATGGATTATTGTTATTTGATTTAAGCCTCTTAAATTTGCGCTATCGAGCTTTTTATCGACATAATCAATCGCTTCATCGGCTCTCATTCCTCTTACATCGAGCCGTGATAATAAATTATCTTCATAATCAAAATTAACGCTGACTTTTTTAAGATGATTTTGAACCTTTTTATCGGTATAAGCTAAATCATTTAGCTTTACTTTTGATTTTATGTTTCCGATTCGAACAGTGACAAACCCTTTTTTATCAGGAAGACTATCTAAAATTACCACTTGATTTAATCTTTTAATTAAGACATTTTGCCCGATTTTAAGGTTATTTATATCGAGATTTTGATACTTTTGGCTCAATTCATCATCGTTTTTTGAAAACTCTTGTCTTATTGCGTTTTCGATTCGATTTAATCTGTTATAGCTTCGAAGAGCGATTTTGATTGTTTTTTCTTTTCTTATCTCATCAACCGTCTGTTTAATTTCATCTCTTGCGTTTTCAAGCTCAGATTGAAATTTCTTTTTAAAATTTTGCAGAGATTTTTTCTTTTGCTTGTTTAATTCTTCAAGTTTTTTATCGTATTCATCTTTAAATTTCTTTGCTTCATCGAGGGCTATTTGAGTGTCATTTTGTTTTTGGATTAAATTAAGATTGGTTTTTTCAATTTTATTTACGATTTTTAATTCCTCGCTCTGTTCGTTTTTATAGAGTTCTTTTGCTCTTTTGATTATATTTTCGTTTAATCCTATTGTTTTTGATATATCAATAGCGTTAGATGAGCCCGATAAACCGTAAATTAACTTATATTTAGGTTTTAGAGTAATATTATCAAATAGAACCGTCGCGTTTTCAAAATAATTATCGACGAATTTAAGATTTTTTAATTCGCTAAGGTGTGTTGTAACTATACTTTGAATGTTTCTTTCTCTTAAATTTTCTAATATTGCCCAAGAAAGCTTGCTTGCTTCGTTTGGGTCGGTGCCTGAACCCAATTCATCAAGTAAAATTAAAGAATCCTCGTTTGCGCTATCTATAATATCGGATATATTTTTCATATGAGCGCAAAAAGTTGATAAACCTAATTCCAAGTTTTGTTCCGTTGAAATGTCGCAAAAAATGTTTTTATATGGGTAAATATTAGCTCCCAACGCGGGAATATGCATAGCGGCTTTTGTCATTAAAACCATTAACCCGACGGTTTTTAGGCAGACTGTTTTTCCGCCCGTGTTAGAGCCTGTTATTAAAAGGCAATTAAAATCTTTTCCCAAAATAAAATCATTTTCAACTATATCAATTCCTTTATTTATAAGCAGAGGGTGGCGCATCGCTTGAATATCGATGATTTTATCGTTGTTTAATTGGGCGGAAGTTGAATGAGAAAATATTGAATATTTTGCTTTTGCAAAAATTATATCAAGCCTGGTGAGGATTTTTTGGTCTTTAATTAAATCATCTTTGATTAATCTGAATTTTTCGCTGAATTGAGCTAATATTCTTAAAATTTCATTTTGAATGTCCAGTTCGATTTTTCTTATTTTGTTATTTAAGGGAATGAGTTTATTCGGTTCTATAAAATAGGTTAAATTTGTGTTTGAAACGTCATGGACGATACCTTGGACTTTGTTTTTTGAACTTGCTTTAATTTGAAAAACAGGACGATTGTTTCTTGTGGTAACTATATTTTCTTGAAGATGACAAGAAAAATGAGAGTCATTTAAGAGGTTATTTATCTCATTTTTTAAAATTTCTTTATTATCTTTTAAGCTCATATTAAGAGCCTTTAGTGTTGGCGTTACGTCGTCTTTTAAATTTAGCTCTTTATCAAAAGAGCTAAATATTTCATCTTCAAGCTCTTTATTCAAATAGAAATTATCGGCGATTTTATTTAAGTTTTGAGCGTAATCAAATTTTAAAATAAATGTTCTTATTTCTCTTGAAATTTTAAGTATTGTCGCTAAATTATGCAATTCAAAAGCATCAAAATTATGATTTTTAAAAATTTCTTTAATGTCTTTAATATCGACTAAAATCGGCTTTTGATTGGGGTTGTCATCAATTAATTTTTTTGCTTCATCAACAAGAGTCAATTCATATTCGATTTTTTTAATGTCATCAAATATATCTAAATTTCTGCATTTTTCTTTAGCTAAAGCGCTTGTTGAATAAGAGCTTAAGATATTTAATACTTTATCAAATTCGATTTGTTGGTGGTGTTTGTTCATATTTTTTTAAAAAATATTCTTCCTCTCTTTTAAAAACGAGAGGAAGAATATCGTATATTCTCTATTTTACAAGCGGTTTTCCGCTCATTTCTTCGGGCTGATTTAATCCCAATATCTTTAATATGCTTGGTGCAATGTCGCATAATGCGCCATCTTTTTGACATAATTCAATATTATCGTTTGAAACAACAATAAAAGGCACCTTATTTGTCGTGTGCGCCGTTTGAGGAGCGTTTGTTTCTTTATTAAACATCCATTCGGCATTTCCATGATCGGCTGTGATAATGACTGTGACATCATTTTCAAGCGCTTTTTTTGTAATTTTCCCGACACAATTATCAACCGCTTCACAAGCTTTAATTGCTGCATCCATTACACCTGTATGACCTACCATATCGGGGTTAGCGAAATTTACCAAAATAAAACCATAATCATTATTATCAAGCGCTTTTAATACATTATCACATACTTCATAAGCGCTCATTTCGGGCTTAAGGTCATAGGTTGCAACTTTTGGAGAATTAACAAGCGCTCTTGTTTCAAGTTTACCTTCTTTTTCAACCCCGCCGTTAAAGAAAAATGTGATATGAGCGTATTTTTCGGTTTCGGCAGTTCTGAATTGCTTTATATTATTGTTATCCAGTACATCTCCTAAGATATTGGTCAGCGTTTGGGGTTTGAACGCAACAGGAACTTCCATTGTTTCATCGTATTGCGTCATACAAACGTAATAGAGGTTATTTATGACTTTTTTTCTTTCAAAACCCTTAAAATCACTATCTGTGAACGCTCTTGTAATTTCTCGGGCTCTATCCGGTCTGAAATTAAAAAATATTATTGCGTCATTATCATCAATTCTATTGTTTTTATTATCTTTTATAACGCATGGTTCAACAAATTCATCCGTTATATTAATTTCATAGGATTTTTTAATTGCTTCAATTGCACTATCGGCGCTGTTGCCTGTGCCTAATGTTAAACAATCATATGCCCTTTCAACCCTATCCCATCTTTTATCTCTATCCATTGCCCAATATCTGCCAATGATGGAAGCCATTTTATTTAGATTGTGGTTTTTAAGTTCAGCCTCAATTTCTGTTATATAGTTAATTGCTGATTTTGGAGCGGTGTCTCTTCCATCTAAAAACCCATGGATAAAAGCATTAACATCATTTTTTTGCATCAATTCGATTAGAGCTTTAATGTGCTTTAAAGAGCTATGTACGCCCCCGGGGGACAAAAGGCCATAGATATGAAGTTTAGAATTATTTTTTTTAACATGCTCAATTGCATTTAAAAATTCTTCGTTTTTAAAGAAGCTACCCTCATCTATTGCTTTATTAATTCTTGTTAATTCTTGATAGACTATTCTTCCGGCACCGATGTTTAAATGTCCGACTTCGGAATTTCCCATTTGTCCTTCGGGCAAACCCACATATAACCCGTCAGCATGGATAGTTATATTTGGTCTTGTTTTTAAAAATTCATCATAGTTTGGAGTGTTTGCTTTATATATCGCATTTGATTCAGTGTCGCTTGAGACTCCCCAACCGTCCAATATACAAAGTAATACCCGTTTTTTAGTATTTGGCATATATTTTCCTTTTCTAAAATTTTTCAACGAGATAATTTTATCATAAAAATCAATGAAATGATTTTAGCCTAAAAAGCATAAAAATACTTTTAAAGAATTATTTATCGGATAAACACCTTTGACTTCAGTAATATATTAAACTTTACTTTGGTGTTGTCCGAAAAAGATGTATGTGCTATTTATAATTTATGGCAGTGAAAGATCTAACCGAAGGCAAACCCTTAAAATTAATACTGTTATTTTCGTTTCCTATTTTTTTAGGAAATCTTTTTCAACAATTTTATAATTTAATAGACGCTTTAATTGTGGGAAGAATATTGGGTATAAGTGCTCTAGCTGCAGTTGGGGCGACTACTCCTTTAATATTTCTTGTAATCAGTTTTATTTTTGCTTCCACACAGGGTTTTAGCGTTGTAACGGCTCAAAAATTCGGCGCAAAAGATTATGATAGCGTCAGAAAATCAACGACTGCTTCTTTTATTCTTTCATTTTTTCTGACTGTTATTTTGACACTATTATCCGCCCCTTTTGCGTATAAAATGCTTTCTTTTTTAAATACGCCTCAAGATATTATAAACCTATCCTATGATTATCTGTTTATAATGTTTATAGGTATTTTTGCAACCGTATTTTATAATGTTTCATCAAACATAATAAGGGCTCTGGGGGACAGCAAGACACCATTATATTTTCTTATTTTTGCTTCTTTTTTAAATATATTTTTAGATATTTTATTTATTTTAAAATTTAACATGGGTATTAAAGGAGCAGGATATGCAACAGTTGTTGCGCAGGGGATTTCAACAATACTCTGTTTAAGTTTTATGTTTGTTAAATTCCCGATTTTGAGATTGAAAAAAAGTGACTGGTTCGTATCTTATAAATTTTTATATGAACATTTAAGAATCGGAATACCTATGGGGTTTCAGATGTCTGTTTTAACAATAGGTATAATTGCGCTTCAATATGTTCTAAACGGCTTTGGAACAAACGCAATTGCTGCGTATTCAACAGCCATGCGTGTTGATCAAACATTTTCTCAAGCGTATCTGGCGCTCGGTGCTACAATGGCGGTGTTCAGTGCACAAAATTTCGGCGCGAAAAAAATGCTAAGAATTAAGCAGGGTGCAAAAGCCGCTGTAATTATAGCGTTAATTGTAAGTATATTTGCAATAGTTGTTCTCGGGTTATATGCACGTCCGATTACCGCTTTGTTTATGACAAATCCAAACAAGGAAGTTTTGGATTTATCCGCATTATATCTGCATATTATAATGATATTTTTCTTTTTCTTGGGAGTGTTGCTGATATACAGAAATATCCTTCAGGGAATGGGAAGTGTTATTGCTCCTTTAGCTTCGGGAGTTGCCGAACTGATAGCAAGAACTGTTTGCGCATTTAGCTTGGGGCATTATTTCGGGTATTTGGGTGTGTGTTTTGCAACACCTATGGCATGGAGCGTTGCGGCAATTGTTTTATATGTTGGCTATAAGATAAATATAATTAAAAATATCTTAAAAAAGAAGAAAAATGCATAATTTAATGTAAAAAACTAATTTAGATTAAATTTGGTTTTTGTTTATAGTATTATATGAATATAAGGATAAAATTATAATGAAATATTCTAAATATAATGTTTTAATAATAGGAAGCGGACTTGCGGGGTTGTTTTTGGCAAATAAATTAGCCACATCCGCTTTAAACCTTTCTGATGGCATAGCGTTAGTTACTAAAACCGAGCTTTTTTCGGGTTCAAGCTCTATTGCGCAAGGGGGAATTGTCTGTGTGGCGCCTGAAATTAATAAATCGGATTCAATAGAATCTCATATTAAAGACACTCTTAAAGCAGGCTGCGGCATAAATAACTTAAACACCGTAAATTTTGTTTCAAGTCAATCG
This sequence comes from Candidatus Gastranaerophilales bacterium, assembly GCA_947624685.1. Taxonomy (GTDB): domain Bacteria; phylum Cyanobacteriota; class Vampirovibrionia; order Gastranaerophilales; family Gastranaerophilaceae; genus RUG14156. Next base: position 13,362 of record CANQLJ010000018.1, read on the forward strand.
GCCGATGCAATTCAAGAATTGATAAGTTTTGGCGTTGAATTCGACAGAAACAAAAGCGACAAAACTTATAATTTCACTCTCGAAGCGGCGCATTGCTGTCCTCGAATCCTCCATTGCAAAGGCGATTCAACAGGAAAAGAAATTGAAAAGACTCTTGTAGATCGTATCCAAAAACAAGATAACATTGATATTTATTCTGATTCTGTCGCACTTGAGCTTTTAGTCGATTCTAAAAACGTTTGTAAAGGTGTTGTCATCTTTAATAAAAACACAAATTCTTTTGAAGCTATCTATTCTTCAATAGTAGTAATTGCAACAGGGGGCATCGGACAAATTTATAAAGCAACAACAAACCCTCTCACTTCCACAGGCGACGGCATAGCCCTTGCTTATCGCGCGGGAGCGCAAGTTGAAAATATGGAATTTGTTCAATTTCACCCAAGCGCACTATATGTAAAAGATAAAATTTCAATGCCCTTAGTATCCGAATCCGTTCGAGGAGAAGGAGCGAAGCTTGTTGATATAGAAGGTAATTATTTTGCAAAAAATTATCATAATTTAGCTGACCTTGCTCCAAGGGATGTTGTAGCTCGAGCTATTAAAACTCAAATGAGCCAAAATAACTTTGAATACGTTAATTTAGACATTTCTCAAATCGGTATAGAAAAATTTAAGCAACGTTTTCCCACAATTTGTGCTCTTTGTAATGAAAATAACATTGATATTGATAATGGCTTAATCCCTGTAATTCCTGCACAGCACTATTTTATGGGAGGAATTAAGGTTGATATAAATTCTTCAACCGACATAAAAAACCTCTACGCTCTTGGAGAATGCGCTTCAACCGGGCTCCACGGCGCAAATCGGCTTGCATCTAATTCACTTCTTGAATGTGTAGTTTTTGCAAGAAAACTAGCTAATGACATAATGAATATGAACCTTGATGCGCCAAAGAAAAATGACTATAAAATCAAGGTTTCAATTGAAAAATATTTTGACATCGATTTAACAAATGAAAATATATCAGATATTAAACTATTATTTAACAGACTCAAAAACGTAATGTCTGATAATGTTTCAATAATAAGAGAGCAAAAAGGCTTAAATAAAGCGCTTTTTGAGATTAATTCAATTGAAGAAAAGCTTAATGAAGTCGTTTGCCAATTTAATATTGATAAATTTGAGCTTCAAAATGCGCTTTTAGTTGCAAAATTAATTACATCCGCTGCGCTGAATCGCAAAAACTCCATTGGCGCACACTATAGATCAGATTACCCTGATGCTGAAATAATTGAAAACAAGGAACAAACAGCTAATGACACAAAAGACGAAATTTTGGCTTGATAATTTTTTAATTGATGATTATATTTTAAGCGCCCTTAGGGAAGATATGAACTTCGGTGACATCACAACCGATGCTATTTGCGCTGAATTAGAACCCAATAAACTAATGAACTTTAACGTATCATTAAACACAAGGCAAGACGGCGTTTTAGCGGGTTGCGATGTATTTAAAAGAGTTTTTTGGCTTTTGGCTGGGGATTCAGTTAAAGTTGATTTTTATTTTTCAGATGGCGATGAAATAAAAAAAGGCGATGTAATAGCAAAAATCTTTGGAGACGGCAGATATATTTTAAAAGGCGAAAGGCTTGCTCTTAATTTTATTCAAAAAATGTCCGGAATCGCTACGACCACAAGAAAATATTACGATATAACTTCAAAATACGGCGTTAGAATCGTGGATACAAGAAAAAACACTCCAAACTTTAGGATTTTTGAAAAATATAGCGTAAAAGTGGGCGCAAACTATGTTCACCGCTATAATCTATCCGATTGTGTTATGTTAAAAGATAACCATATTGCGCTTTTAGGAACGATAACTAACGCCGTGAATGAAGTTAGAAAACATTTAAGTCACGCTCATAAAATTGAAGTCGAATGTGATAATATTGAACAGGTTAAAGAAGCGCTTGAAAATAATGTTGATATAATAATGCTTGATAATATGACCATAGATGAGATGAAAAAATGCGTTTCTTTGATTAATAAAAAAGCAATTGTTGAAGCCTCCGGGTGTGTCACAATTGATAATTTAGAAGAAATATCAAAGACGGGAGTTGATGTAATATCAACAAGCGCCATTGTTACAAAAGCGCCGACTTTGGATTTAGGCTTTGATTACAGTTCAATGTAATTTATTATAATTCATTAAAATAGATTAGTTTAAAATATTTTATGGTTTCAATTATTCCCTCATGCGGCTTAAAATCATAGCTTAGGTTTAATCCTTGCGGGGTTTTTGGTGTGTAGTCGGGTTTTAAAATTTCGGGGTTTTCAATTATAAGCTTTGAATTAGATTTTGTGAGCTTTTTAATTAAATTAACGACGTCCGATTTTAAATAAAGGTTTGGGCTTATTATATCGACGATTTTGTTTTCACAATAGTTATCTGCCGCAATTACCATATTTTTTATGGCATCATCAACATATGTAAAATAATTGACACTATCGTGATTTAATATAATATCAGAAAAATTAAGTGCATTCATAATTGTTTTTGGGACGAATCTAACGTCGTCTTTAGACATATTTTTGCCATAGACACTATCTAATCTTAGAATTATTGCATCCAGCTTATTATTTTCAATTAAATCTAAAATTAAATCTTCGCTAAATTTTAACATATCAAAATATTTGAATAATTCATAATTATGATTTTGATAATCGGTGTTTTTTGTTGTTGTAATAAGGCGGCTACCCAGGGTTTGAGCGAATTTTACAATGTTATTTAAAATATTTATTTGATTAAACATAAATTCATAAGCGTCTTTATGATATTTTTTTAAATCTCCAAAACCCGAAAAATGGTATATTTTATCAAACGCGACATCAAAAAGCCCTGTTATATCAGAATTTAAGTCAAATTCAATAAAATTAAATCTGTCGTTTTTAAGTAATTTATATAGCGTTTGAATTGTTGAAGAAGAAAAATTATCCACTCCAAAAACCAAATTATTCTCGTCTTCAAGAAGATATTGCGCTAAATTCGATCCTAAAAACCCCGCGGCGCCCGTAATTAAAATCTTATTCATATCTAAATTTTATTTTAAAATGTTAATTATGTCCACTATTTCACTATTTAAAAAATTGTTTCGGCTTAAATCATTTTCTATTGTTTGTTTCAAATTTAAAGCAAACTTGGCCTTTTTAAATTCTCCAAAACCATACTTTTTATATATGTTTTCAAGATTAGATACCATTGACAATGAATCGTTAAAATCGTCGATATTACAGTTATAATCGTTTTTGTGAGAATTATTTATCGTTTTTAAAAGTATATCTTTTGGAATTAAATCTTCAAATTCCCCGCAATTTAATAAATATAGTTTGTCTATATCTCTTAATTTTGCTTCTATCGCTTCTTTTACGTTGATTCCGTCTCTATCTAAAAGAATAAAAAAAGGGATTTTTGTATATTCAACCATTTTATAAAACTTCTTTGCGACTTGGTTTTTGCCCCCTGCAGCAAGAAGATAAAACCCCAATTTATTTATGTCGAAATTAAAAAGCTTAAAAATTGTCTCAATCAGCGTAAATTCCGTCTGTCCTTCACATAGAATTATCTTTTCAATGGGATATAAAAGAGAATATTTGTTTCTCAGTTCATAAATATCTAAAACATCGTCATTTTTAAGATTTTCGACTAATTTTTTAAACCAAATTACGTTTTTGGGTGTTGTTTTTGTTACATCAATCATATCAGCCATTGCACAATAATTGATTCGATTAGATAGGTATTGATAACTATCTTCATTTTTATAAAAATATTTTTTCTCAAGTTCAAGCAATATTTGTGCTATTTTTTGATTCAGCTCAAAGTCATTTTCTTTTAATAGAGTATTATTTATTATATCAATTGCAACAAGAGCCTTGTTTTCGCGCGCAATCGGATTAATCGGGTCAGCTATAAGATATTTATTAATTATATCATTAAAAACTCTTTCATAGCGCACATTTGCGCTTTCAAATCGAGTGAGCCTATCTATAATTACACTAAAATACTCTTTTTCAATTATTTTATATTTCATATTTTGAAAATACAATATTCAAGGTAATTTAGCAAGTCTCATCCAAAACATAACCAAATAAAATAAATTTAAGTGTACGATTGACATTTGTTAATTAAAAGTGTAAAATGAAATTAATTAAATAGAGATTTTTATCACGATAAAGGAGATATAAAATGGCAGCAACCGAAGAAATGAAAGACAATGGAGTTATTAGCTCGCCCGAACAATTGGACGAATTAATCGACAGAGTTGTTGAAGCTCAAAAAATTTATGCTACTTTTTCGCAAGAACAAGTGGATAAAATCTTTAAAGCAGCGGCAACGGCAGCAGATAAAGCACGAATCCCTCTTGCTCAAATGGCAAGACAAGAAACGGGGATGGGCGTTGTGGAAGATAAAATAATCAAAAACCACTATGCAAGCGAATATATTTACAATAAACACAAAAACACTAAAACCTGCGGCGTAATTGAAGAAGATAAAGCAAACGGAATAAAAGTCGTTGCCGAACCTTTGGGAGTTTTGGCAGGCGTTGTTCCGACAACAAACCCGACATCGACCGCTATATTTAAATCATTAATTTCTCTTAAAACAAGAAACGGAATAATCTTCTCCCCGCACCCCAGAGCTAAAAAATCAACAATAGAAGCTGCTCGAATCGTTCTTGAAGCAGCAGTTAAAGCGGGCGCTCCAAAAGATATCATCGGCTGGATTGAAGTTGACCCTAACGCAGAACCCTCACTAGCTATGGAATTATCGGGCCAATTGATGAAACATTCTAAAATTTCTTGTATTTTAGCTACAGGCGGCCCCGGAATGGTAAAAGCCGCTTATTCATCAGGCAACCCCGCTCTTGGTGTCGGCCCCGGTAATACCGCTGTTGTAATAGATGAAACAGCTGACATTAAAACGGCCGTTTCATCGATATTAATGTCAAAAACATTCGATAACGGCATGATTTGCGCTTCCGAACAATCGGTAATCATTGTAGATAGTATCTATGAAGAAGTTAAAAAAGAATTTGCATACCGTGGCGCTCATATAATGAACAAAGACGAAATGCAAAAACTTGTTGATTTTGAATTTATTGATCCGGTTAGAAAAACCGCTCATCCTAAAATCGTAGGACAAAGTGCCCATGATATAGCTAAAATGGCAGGTTTTGACGTTAATATTAATGCAAAAGTCTTAATCGGCGAAAGACCCGAAGTTAATTGGGAAGATCCTTTCTCAAGAGAAAAATTATCCCCAATCTTAGCTATGTATAAAGCATCTGATTTTGAAGATGCGACTGAAAAAGCGTATTATCTCGTTTCACGAGGCGGCGCAGGCCACACAAGCGTTTTATATACGGATGAAAGAAAAAAAGAAAGAATTGAAGCCTATGCAAAGAAAATGCCCGCATGCCGTGTATTAATTAACCAACCTTCAAGCCAAGGCGGGATTGGCGACCTTTATAACTTCCGTTTAGAACCGTCATTGACATTAGGCTGCGGTTCATGGGGCAAAAACTCGGTATCTGATAACGTTGGAGTCAGAGACTTACTTAACTATAAAAAAGTTGTTGAAAGGAGAGAAAACATGCTTTGGTTCAAAGTTCCTCAAAAAGTTTATTTCAAACGTGGTGCAACTGATTTAGCTTTAAGAGAATTAACTGGCAGAAAAAAAGCATTCATCGTTACGGATAGATTTTTGTTCAATTCGGGCGCTTGTGATCAAGTTACAAAAACATTGGATGAAATAGGTATTGACCACGAAGTATTCTTTGATGTTAAACCCGATCCTACATTATCCACTATCGAAGAAGCTTTTGCAATAATGAAACCTTTTGAACCGGATGTTATCATTGCTCTTGGGGGCGGTTCTCCGATGGATGCAGCTAAAATCTTATGGCTTAAATATGAACAACCCGATACTGTCTTTGAAGATATTGCAATGCGCTTTATGGATATAAGAAAAAGAATCTGCCAATTGCCCGAATTAGGTAAAAAAGCTCTGATGGTAGCAATTCCCACGACATCAGGAACAGGATCTGAAGTAACACCATTTTCAATTATCACCGATGATAAAACAGGCGTTAAATACGCTATCGCTGATTATGCGCTAACTCCTAATATGGCAATAGTTGACCCTAACTTTGTTGACGGTATGCCAAAAGGTTTAACTTCCGCTTCAGGTATTGACGCTCTGGTTCACGCAATAGAAGCTTATGTATCTTGTATGGCAACTAATTTTACAAATTCAAATGCTCTTGAAGCTTGTAAATTGGTGTTTAAATATCTTCCCCGTTCATATAAAGATGGGGCAAATGATCCTATAGCAAGAGAAAAAATGCACTACGCTGCAACAATTGCCGCTATGGCTTTTGCAAATTCATTCTTGGGCTTATGCCACTCAATGGCTCATAAATTAGGAGCAATGTTCCATATTCCGCATGGCGTTGCAAACGCATTGTTAATTCGCCAGGTTATGAAATATAACGCAACGGATTGCCCTAAAAAACAAGCAACCTTCCCGCAATATAAATACCCTTGCGCTATTGAAAGATACGCTCAAATAGCGGATGAATTAAAAATTTCAGGTAAAACAAACGAAGAAAAAACCCAAAACCTCATAAAAGCAATAGATGAGCTTATGAAAGAAGTTGAATTACCTAATTCTATTAAAGATTTTGGAGTATCCGAGCAAGACTTCTATGCAAAACTTGATGATATGGTAGTTTTGGCGTTTGATGATCAATGTACGGGAGCAAACCCGGTTTATCCTATAATGGAAGATATGAAGCAAATGTATATTGATGCATTTAACGGTGTTTATTAATAAACAATAAAAAAGGGCTGCAAAGTGATGCAGCCCTTTTGATTTTTAAGGATTTATCCATGAAAGACACTCTCACTCAAAGAACAATTAACCGTTTAACCCAATATCACACAATTTTAAGAGATTATAAAAAGAAAAATATCCGATTTATCACATCCAATCAAATCTCAAGTTTTTTAAAAATTGACGAAACCCAAGTCAGAAAAGATTTAAAGCTGATTAACTGCAAAGGAAAATGCAAAGTCGGCTATGACGTAATTGAGCTAAAAGACACAATTGAGACCGTCTTGGATTATAAAACAGTAAAGAGAGCTTTTGTAATTGGCGCAGGAAATCTCGGTGTTGCCTTATCAAAATATTCTAAATTCAGTGAATTCGGGCTCGATATTGTGGCGCTTTTTGATACGGATGAAGCTAAAATCGGCACTCAAATAAATTCCAAACCCGTGTATCACTTGGATAAACTCTCTGAATTAATCAAACAAACCGGCGTTAATATAGCCATTTTAACTATCCCCAACAAAGTCGCCCAAAGCGTGTGCGACAAAATCACATCATGCGGGATAAAATATATCTGGAATTTTGCCCCCACAATATTGAGCGTCAAAGACGGCGTTGAAATATGGAATGAAAATTTGATTGCGAGCTTTTTAAAATTTTGCGCTATATCAAAAATTAAATAAAAAAATTATTGCATTGAATTTTTTTTGTAATATTATAAAAAAACGACCGGAACTATTTAATTTACAATATTTTAGTAAAATTAAATTTTTAAAAAAGTCTTGTATCGTTAGTAAATCTTAAAGCCCCGTTATTTGGGGCTTTTTTTTATAAATAAGAGTTTTTATTTATATTTTTTACTTCCTTTGATAGCTAAATATCATCCAAGAGCCGATTCTATTCTGTTCGCTAAAATAGAGTCTTTTATCTAAATTTGCGCTATTAATTATAATCGCGCTTAAATATCCCATTACGATATGGGGTGCAAGGGTTTTAAGCAAAAGGAAATGTTTAACGTCGTTAATGTCGCTGAAAGATAAAAATCTGTCTTCTTTAATTATTATTGTAAAGTGTTGACCCTTTTTGAGGCTGTTTATTTTTGAGTTATAGAGTTTTTTTATGTTATCTTTAGATGTGTTATTAGTTATATATTTATATAAATAATCATATTTTTCATCCGGATTCATTTTCTCTAAATCATCATCAAAAATCAATTCGGCGCTTGTTTTCCAGTTTTTTTGAGTGAACAATTTGTCACCGTCTATACCAAATGTTTCTTGATTTTTTATGTATTTTAAAAAGTGCTTATCTCCATACGGAGCATAGATTATACCGTTGTCATAGCCGCTTTTTGTTATGTAGTTTGCGATGCAATAAAGAGAATTTGGGTTTGGGTTTTTGTTGTTTGAGATTGTTTTTTTATAAATATTTAAGTTATTGTTGATGACAAAGGCCGATATTACTATAATAAAAGCCAAACACAGGAATTTTCTTAAAAGAAATATGCTATAAATAAAACAAATTATCATCAATATGGAAATAATCATAAAATAGCTGTTGTTGTCGCATAATTTAATCAATTTAAAATAATTTGAACCTAAATATAATAAACCATACAAAATCGTTGTGCCGAAAAGAAAAACGCCTTTTTTGTTCTTTTGGACAATAAAATATATTAAATAACTGACAAGGAACACAAATATCAAAATTGCAATATTTATGTCATTTGTAAAAACCGTTTTTGATATGAAATATTTTTGGATATTGTTTGAAAAAAGCTCAAAAGCGTTTAACTTTGGGCTCCAGGCCCAAGGATCATTAAGAAGGGTGTTTTTTGAATAAAATATCTGAATTAATGTAAAAATCAATTGTGGCAAGTATAATAAAAAGAAATAAAAAAGATTTTTGAGGTAAATTTTATAAATAACGCTTTTTGAATAATATTGTATAAGAGTTAAAACAATAATACTTGATAATACTATAAATATCGCGCTTGTTTGGCTATAGAGGGCAAATAGGCTAAATATAAAAAATAATCGGATATTTTTAATATCTGATTCTTCGGTTATTCTAAGGCCAAAATATAGTGAAATTAAGACAAAAACCATAGCTATTATATAAAACCTTGCAAGGATGGATTGTGCTATCATCACTTGACTAAAAGCATAAAGTAAAATTAAAATAAGCCCTAAGGCGCGATTTTTTAAAGTTTTTCCGATGTAATAGAGGGGAATTATTGCAAAGACGCTTATAAAAACGCTTAGATACTGTATTACAATATCGGATTTGCCAAAAATCTTCATCCAAAAATGAAGTAAAATGAAATACAAGGGCGGATGATAATCATTTGTAAGGAGGGTTTTTGTCAGCTGAATTAAATTTTGTTTTGCAATGTCATAAGAAAAAATCTCATCATACGTAAGGCCAAAATTGCTGTCAAGATAAGTTATTCTTAGGATTAAGCCTAAAAGAAATATTAAAATAAATAAAAAAATCGAAAAATATTTTATAAGTTTTTTGTTATTAAAAAGCTTCATATTTAATACTGTTTCAAAAATTCAAAAATAGCAAAAATTACATATATCTTAATAAAAATAAAACCGGAATATATCCGGTTATTTTAATGAGTCTTATATTGCTAGTAAACCTTGCTTGATTTAATAAGGTTAAATACAATTGTATTATATTATTTATTAAGAAATATGAACATACATTATATAGTTTATTTTAACTATTCGTTATCGGAAGTTTTAACGGTATCGAAGTCGAGCTTTTCCCATGCTCTGTATCCGCCCCTCAAAAGCATTGTGGGATAACCCTTATGGGCAATCATATAGCAGGCTTTCGGGGTCAATTTGCAAAGTTCACTATACCCATAGACGATATTAACCTTGTCTTTTTCAAGCATTTTTAGGTTTTCATCAAATTCTTCCATAGGTAAATGTATTGCATAGGGTATATGGCCGTCAATATAGTCGTCATAGCGCCTTACATCAATTACATTAATTGCATTTATGTAATTTTTAATCAATTCATCAAGTTCAAAAGGTGTGATTGTAAAAGAAATTTGTTCCAAGAAAAATTCTTTTGCTTTTGAAGTGTTGAATGTGATTTTATCTTTTGAAATTTTTTCGTTCATTTATTTTTTCCTTTCTTTTTATAATATATCTAACCGACTGATAATGATAATATATCTGATTATTTTTAATATAATGCGATACGAATGGTAGTGATAATATATGATAAATTCAACTATACAATTCCTTCTCGAATCGCTTTAACGGCAGCTTGAGTTCTATCATCCACAACGAGTTTTTGAATGATATTACATACGTGGGCTTTTGAGGTATGTTCCGAAATATTCAGTTCGTTGGCTATTTGCTGATTAGATTTACCGTCTACCACAAGCTTTAAAACCTCATATTCCCGAGCAGTCAGATTTGCGTGCGTTGATTTAAAATTCATTCTGGACACTTGCATATTCGGTATAACGTTTGGATTTAATTCTCTTAAAATCTGAACAACCTTTTTATCAATCCACATAGCGCCCGATGAAACGGACTTTACAATCATATCAAGAAATTCAGAATTAATATCTTTTAAAATATAACCGTAAATTCCCATTTTCATTGCTTTATTTATAACATGTTCATTTATATGAGAAGTCAAAATGACAAATTTGACATTTGGTTTTTGCGAAGCTACCTTCTCGATTAAATCAAGACCGTTTATGTCGCCTAATTCTAAATCAAGAAGAACAACATCGGGGTTTTGAGCAAGAATCTTTGCGATTCCCTCTTTGCCGCTTGAAGCTTCGGCAACGACCACTACCCCTTTTGAATTTTCAAAAAGAGATTTTATTCCGCAGCGAAAAAGTTTATGGTCATCGACAAGCATCAATCGAACAGTCGCTTTTGCGTTTGTATTTGTTTCATTTATTGTATTTTCCATTATATTACTCCCTATATTTACGTTATAAAATACCAATTTAATGCTTTAATTTCATCGTAGCTTTATAAAAAAGCTTGGTAATTATTTTATTTATTTAAACTTGAATGTTTCTTTAAATCTTTGCCCTTGAAAATGAATTTTAAGGGTTGTGAAACGATTTTTGCCGTATAATTTTATTAAAAGACAGTTGACTTTTAAAGTTACATAATATACATTATCGTAACCACTCGATATGTCTTAATATCGTTTTTAAACCCCGATATTACAACAAATACGATATCGCTTTGCAAAATTAAAAATAAAATCATATAATTTATTTATGAAATATCAAAAAATTAAAAATGAATTATACGATGTAGCGATTTTTGGAGGCGGGACTTCGGGATGTGCTTGCGCTTATAATTGTTCTAAAATGGGACTTAAGACGCTTCTTGTTGAAAAAAATAATTTTCTTGGCGGATTAATGACAGGGGGACTTGTTATTCCCGTTATGAAATCATCCGCAAGCGACATAAATTGTGATTATTATAAAAATTTAGTTGAGGTTTTAAAAAAATATGACGCTCAAATTACATATAAAATTGAAAACAATGAAAAAACAAAAAACGACGGCTGGTTTAACCCCGAGGTTCTAAAAATTGCGCTTGATGAAATATTGAATTTTGATAACCTTGATATTTTATTTGAATCAACCCCTAAGAAAATCTATAAAGAAGTTAGTGAAAGTGACTCTTATATAAAAAATGTGATTTTAAATTGTGATTTATTATCATTACCTATCTATTCGAAATATTATGTTGATGCTACAGGAAATGCAACATTATCAAAATTATCGGGCTGCGAATTTTTAAAAGATAATGAACAAAAACAAAAAAGTTCATTAAGGTTTATTTTAGATAATGTCGATATTAAAAAATTTTCTAAATTTATTTTAGACTATGATGACAATAGGAATGTTACCAATACCTATCGAAACGAAACAGACACTAATAACATTCTACATTTTACAACAGCAAGCGTTAAGACTGATAAAAACACATTTAAACTTGATAACTTATTTATAAAAGGTGTTAATGACGGTGTTTTAATCGATTCGGATAGAGACTATTTCCAGATATTTTCCGTTGCAGGGTCAATTAATCAAGTAGCATTTAATTGTCCGAGGATTGAAAACTATAAATATAACCCTTATCTTGCTTCAAGGGAGCTTATTTATGCAAGACGCGCTATAATGAGACTTTATAAGTTTGTAAAACTCTATTTCCCCGGCTTTGAAAATGCGCAAATAGTTAATATTGCGTCTATTTCAGGCCACAGAGAACAAAGAAGGGTTAAAACAAAGTATATCTTTACAAAAGACGATTTAACTTCATCAAAGACATTTGATAACCCTGTGCTTGAGGCCAATTACGCAATCGATATTCATAGCGACAAAAATGACGAATTGGCTCAAAAAAAATACACTTATCAATTGCCCCTTGAGTCATTAATGAGCGCCGATATTGATAATCTTTTTGTTGTAGGAAAAATTTTAGGAGCGGATTTTGTTTCACATAGTGCTCTTCGCGTTCAAAAAAGCTGTATGTCGATGGGTGAAGCGGTTGCAAAATATATCGCCAAAAAATTTAAAAACAACATTTCAAAATAGCATTTAAAAATAACATTTAAAATAAGTCATTTGCCGATACAGAAATTATCAAAAATGTTATCTAAAATATTATCGGTTAAAACTTCGCCTGTTATCTCATCGAGTGCCAGAATCGCGCTTTTTAAATCCATCGCACACAAATCTGCGTCATAGTCAAATTTAGCGGTATTTATGACATTATTTAAAGCTTCTTTTGATTTTATAAGGCAATTTTGCTGGCGTTTGTTAGTCAGATAATCCGTTTGAACAAAAAAATCGGTTTTTATAATTTCTGTTATTTTATTTTTTAATTCATCAATTCCTGTGCCCATAGTTGAGCTAATATTAATTGCGCCATCGATAACAGCGGGGTTCAAGTCCGATTTTGTCTTTATATAAATTATTTTTTTATCTTTTGCCATTTCAATTAACTTTGGCTCTATTTCATCTTTATTATTTTCAAAGAGAAAAAGCACAATTTGAGAATTATCTATGGCGCTAAGCGAATTTTCAATCCCTATTTTTTCAACAACATCGGCTTTATTTTTGTCTCTGATACCTGCCGTATCTAAAAAATTAATAATGAAACCGTCTAAATTAAGTGTTTCTTTGATTATATCTCTTGTAGTGCCTTCAATTGGGGTAACTATCGCTCTTGTGTAATTTAATAGAGCGTTAAAAAGTGAGCTTTTACCCACATTGGGTCTGCCTATCAAACAAGCATTTAAACCATCCCTTATAAAATCGTGGCTTTTGGAGTTATTTAAAATATTGTTTATCAATTGAATATTATCACTACATTTCGATACGATATAATTTTTATCAATTTCAGCAACGTCGTCAGGAAAATCGATTGAGGCGATTAATTTTGAATAAATTTCAACTAAATTATTTTTGATTTTTAAAACGTTTTGTTTTAAATATCCGCCCAGGTTATTTAGAGCACAAGATGCTGCTTTTAAACTTTTTGATTCAATAATATCTAATACCGCTTCAGCTTGAGATAGGTCAAGCCTGTGGTTTAAAAAAGCCCGCTTAGTGAATTCTCCCCTTAGAGCCAATCTTGCGCCTTTTTGAATAATTAAATCGATGATATTATTTACAATTATTGGGTTTGAGTGGGTTTGAATTTCGATAACGTCTTCTCCCGTATAGCTATGGGGGGATAAAAAGGGCAATAGTATGACTTCATCTAATATCTTGCCATTATTGTCAATTATATGACCATAGTTAATCATTTTGGGTTTAATATCTTTTGTAAATATTTGTTTTGCAATGTTAAAAGATTTATCGCCCGAAATCCTTACTATAGCGACGGCTCCATAGGCTTGGGGAGTAATTTGAGCGCAAATTGTATCAAAATTGTTTTCCATAAGATTTATTTTATCATGTTTATAGTAAAATCATAAATATATTTTTGACAATAAGGAGTTAATTAATGGATTTTGTAGCACTAACAATAGAAATTTTAGATAAATTAGCCGATATTGCAGGCTCCTACGGTATGGCGATAGTTATTTTTACCGTCATCATGAGAGCATGCTTGTGGCCCGTGAGCGTAAGTCAGCAGCGCTCAATGAAAAATATGCAAAACCTTGCTCCTAAATTAAAAATGATTCAGGAAAAATATAAGAGCAATCCTCAATTGATGCAGCAAAAAATGATGGAATTTTATAAGACAAATAATTTTAACCCGACAGCGGGGTGTTTGCCTATGCTTATTCAAATTCCTATTTTTATTATGTTATATAGCGCTCTTATGAGCCCATCGTTTATTCAAAGCGCGGGCAATACTCATTTTCTTTTTATAAACAGGCTCGATTCCACTTTGCGCTCAACCGCCGGAGTCTCATTAGACGGTAAATTTTCAATCGGAAATACCGCTCAATTTAGCGCGGGAAAAACCGCAAAAGTTTATTTTGAAGATTCTGACCCCATTGAAAACGTAAAAATTAAAAAATCTCAAAAAGCCATTGAAATCCAAGGCGATATTGAACCAAATTCCCCTATTGACCTTAAAATGGCGCTTGATAACTTAAATCTTACGTTTGCTCAATTAAATAAAGTTACAAAAGCGCAATTGAGCGTAATGAATATTTTAACAAAAGAAACAGAAAACATTGAATTCATTCGCCAAGGTGACATTTTGGCCGCAACTGTTGAAACAACGCCATCTCAAAACAGTTTGCACTTTGATGTTGTAGTTTTAATTGCGCTATTTGGTATAACAATTTGGCTATCTCAAAAGGTTATGATGGCAGCAAACAAGCCCAAGGATGAAAATGACCCTCAAGCACAAATCCAAAAGAAAATGGCAACATTTATGCCAATTATGATACTAATGACTTTTATATTTATCCCGATTCCGGCCGGAGCGTTATTATACCTTGTTACAAGCAATACTTTTCAAATTTTTCAAACCGTTATTATAAATAAGCAGCTTGAACTTGAGGATAAACACAACCAAAAAGTTCAACAACAAAAACAAGATGTTCAAAATAATTTAATTGATGCTAAAGTTATCGACGCCAAAGTCGTCGAAGATAAAAAAGAATAAAAATTATATCATCCAAAAATTTTATTTTTGCCATACTTACTTTAAAAGTAGTAAAATTTATAATAAAATCAGTTAGAAAAGGTGATAAATTTGAGCGAAAAGTTAATCATAAAAGAGGTTAAACCTACCAAGGGAGAAGTGTCGGTAAGCGGCGCTAAAAATTCTGTCTTAAAGCTTATGGCAGCAAGCCTTATATGTTCTGACACTTGTGTCATTTATAATGTCCCAAATTTATCCGATGTTGATATAATGCTTCAAGTTTTAAATGAACTCGGCGCAAAAACGAAATACGATAAAATTAACAAAAAAGTCGAAATTGATTCAACTAATATCACAAATTGCCATGCTTCAAAAGAATTTGTCTCCAAAATGAGAGCGAGCTTTTGTGTCCTTGGAGCTCTCATCGCAAGGCTCAATGAAGCCGATGTGGCACTGCCCGGAGGTTGCAAAATCGGCGAAAGACGGGTCAACTTTCATATCAAAGGTCTTGAATCTCTCGGCTGCACTTGTAATATAATAGATGGCTATGTCAAAGCAAAAACGACCAACCTAAAAGGTGCTATAGTTTGTTTTGACGTTCCATCGGTCGGTGCCACGGAAAACATCATGATGGCTTCGGTTACGGCCAATGGTACAACAATTATTCAAAATGCTGCACAAGAACCCGAAATTGTCGATTTAGCTAATTTTTTAAATGCAATGGGAGCAAATATTGAAGGTGCTGGTACAAGCCAGATAATAATTAATGGCATTAAGCAATCTCAATTAAAAGGCTGTGAATATACAACACTGCCCGATAGAATCGAAGCAGGCACATATATGAGTATCATCATTGCTTCGGGCGGTGAAGGAATAATCAAAAACATTTTCCCGAATCATTTAACGCTATTTACGGGAAAACTCCTTGAAATGGGTGCTAACGTTAAATTAATCGATCCTAATACAATTTTTATCAAAGGGTACGAAAGATTAAAAGCAATGAACTTCATCACTCAGCCCTACCCTGGGTTTCCGACCGACCTTCAAGCTATTGCTTCGGCGTTATTGTGTACCGCGCAAGGAATAAGCGTCGTAACAGAAAGCTTATATGAAAACAGATTCATGCACGTTAAAGAACTCTGGAAAATGGGCGCTAATATTATATTAAACAAAAAGCACGCAATCATTAAAGGGGTCGATTACCTTGGCGGAACAAGCGTTGAAGCAACTGACCTCAGAGCGGGTGCCGCTATGGTTGTTGCTGCAATGAGTGCCAGAGGCGAAACGGAAATAACAAAACTGGAACATATAGACAGGGGCTATGAAAACTTCGTTGAAAAGCTTCAAGGACTCAATATTGATGTTGTAAGGGTTAATGACAATTCAAATAAAGAAGATAAAATTGGAGAGTTAAATGTCGCAAAATTATAAAAGATGGTATGACCATGACCCGCTGTTGTTGAAGGTTATTAATATTTTAAAAGACTATCAGGAAGAATTAAGGGAGCAGGCTGAAATATTCTTAGATAGCGTTGAGAAAAAAGTGTCCTCAGAAGCCATCGAAAGGTATTATAATTTGGTTAAACCAATCAATAGCTCCAATCGCTGGTACGATAAAGATCCTGTAATATCAAAGACCGTCGAATTGTTAAGAGTCGTTCCTCCGGATATTCAAAAAGCGGTTGCAAGAAATTTTATTGAAACGCTTGAAAAAAACGGCATTAAATTTGATGATTAAAAATTGCTTTCGTTTTTTTAAGGGATTTTGATATTTTATAAAAGTCAAAATACGTTTTATCGTAAAAATCCTTGTATATTGTTGATTTTAGGATGTGTTTTTGGATTTTTAATTGTTCGTTATAATTTAGTTCATTATCAAACTGCGCGCTAATTAAATCATAGAGCATTTTTTTATTCCTCTTTAGAATATTTTTTAATATCTTCTTTAATTATTGCCCTTGCTCGTGCTATTCTTGATTTAACGGTTCCTGGGGTGGTTTTTGTTATATTTGATATTTCTTCATAACTTAATCCTTGAATTTCTCTTAAGGTTATGGGGATTTTATAGTGCAGGGGAAGATTTTGGATAGATGTTTTTATAATAAAATCAAGTTCGCTGTTTAAAATATTTTCTTGCGGATTTGATGCGTAATCAACAATATCAAGGGTTTTATTTTCTTCTTTTGATTCAATATTTATAATATTATTTTGTTTTTTATTTTTTCTTAAATAATCATAATAACAGTTAATAATTATCTGATTAAGCCAGGTTTTATAGTATTTTGGGTTTTTTAATTGATTAATTTTTTTGCTCAATTTAACTAAAATTTCTTGTGTGAGGTCATTTATGTCGTAATTATTATTTATATCATTTTTCTTTAGATAAAATAATGTTGCTTTAATATTTGGTATGCTTGATTTAATAAGTTTTTCAAGCGAGATTTTATCGTTTTTTTGAGCTTTTAAAATAAGATTAAAATTATTTTCATCCATATTTTAAGACTATTAAATTTAATCATATTTAGCTATAATCATAATATTATTACTCTTTTGGCGGATTTATTTAATTTATGGAAAAAAGATTAAATTTAAAAAATATTTTGCTAAATTCAAAAGAAAACATCGTTTTTGTAAAATTCGATTGCGATATGGATAATTTTTTAGATAGTTGCGCTTCTATAATTATTGACAACAAAAAAATTATCTGCTTTCTTGAAAACAACAAGACCGATAGAGAAAATATCTTGTGTCTAAAAAAACTCAAACAAATTACGACGATGTTTGACACAATCTTAATTGTTAAATCAAGGTTTGATTATTTAAAACTCTGTTTACTTGATGGGATTTTGCTTGATTACAATAGCGCTTCATTATCCGATATTAAAAAATGGACAGACAAAAAGACGCTTTTTGGTTTTGCGTCAGATGAATTTATGGATTATAAAAAAATATTTGACGATAATAAAAATATCGAATTTGATTTTTATATCGCAAATGATAAAATAATTGATGATATAAAACAAAAAAATTACCTTACGGGTTCTATCATATACAATGAAAACGGAATTAAACAATGAATATAATTTCTCACACAAAATTTCTTGATTTTAAAAGTGCACCCTCGCCAAATAACTCTCCATGGTATTACGTTAAAAGGACAAATGATAAACAAGGCTCTGATAGCGCGGTTGTGATTTGTCCGATTGTTAAAATCGATGGCGATTATAATTTTTTATTTTTAAAAACAGTTAGACCCCCGATAACTGCCGAAAATAAAGCAAAATATTGTCTGGAATTTCCCGCCGGGCTTATCGCTGATATTGATAAAGACGAAGATATTTTATCATGTGCTAAAAAAGAACTTATGGAAGAAGCGGGACTTGAGGCCGATAAAATATTTCTTGAACTTCAAAATTGCTCAACAAGCTCAGGCTTATCAAGTGAAACAATCGGTTTTGTAACAACAATAATTGAGGAAGCAAAAATCATTAACAAACCCGTCTCGGATGGCGGAATAATAGTTGATAGGTTTTATGTTAAAACAAGTGAAATTTATCAATTTTTATCATCATTAAATAATAGCGAATATTCTATTGCAACAGCGACGATCAGCGCGATTTATCTCGGGCTTAATCGGTTAAATTTATCAAATTTAAAATATTGAATAAGACTTTTTGGCGTTTTGGCTAATTAATCATAACAAGCGAACAAATGTCGGTTTTTAAAAATGATGCAAGCTCATAGATTTTAATTAAAGACATATTCGCTTTGCCTCTTTCGATGTTTGCGATGTAGTTTTGAGACACTCCCATAATCTCGGCTAATTGCTCTTGGGTTAAGTCTTTTTTTATTCTTTCAATTTTGACATTTTTGCCAAATTGCTTTAAAATTTTCTCCTTATCCATACTTATAAGTATATAAATATTGACATATAAATATAATAGTGCTATAAGTTATAATATATAATAAATAAGTTATATTTATCAAAATACAAATTAACTGAGGAATAAAATGTTTTATAAAGCAAATAAGCTTGTTTTATTGTGTGGTTTTTCGCTTGTCGAAATAATTGTGGGTCTGATTGTGATAAGTTCGGTTTTAGCTGCAATTGCTCCCGTTATTACTAAAAAAATATCAAAAAATACAACAACAATTTCCGCTTCATCATCTAATACAGGCGCATCATTACCTGTAGGGACAATTGTTGTGTATCTTGGGCAGACAGCACCAGATGGGTGGTTAATGTGTGACGGAAACGCATTTAATGTAATTAAATACCCAAAATTATATCAACATTTAAAATCCAACCATACCCCCGATATGAGAGGGTATACCTTAAAAGGAGCAACGCAAGCTGAAATTAACGAAGCAAACGGGGTTGAAACAGATGAATAGAATGGAAAGCACAATAGGAAAAAAGTTTTTATGAAAAAATTTGTTAAATTTTTTGTATATTTTTTGACAATGTTAAGTTTTATTACCAAATCTTCTATAGCAGGTGTTGATTGTTGGGAGGAGTATGGTTTAACTTCAACTCCCGGTACCTCAGCACTTAGACAGCAATTAAGTCTGCAAGGAATTGATTATTATTTAGTTAGCACTCAAATTAGAACCGTAAAAGCCGATTCGGGAACATATTTTACCGCTCCATATACAATATACCATCCTCCCTTAGTTGGTGTATCGGGGAAAATAACCGATGAATCAAAACCGGTAGAGTCGTTTCCGTTTGAACCTCTCAATAGTGCTATGTTTTTACAATCTTTTACTCAATCGCATTCTTACGGATGGAACGTTGCTCACATACAATTAAGTGCAGCAAATTACACAGCCTTCTTCGTTCATACCTTTTGTGCCATAACCTCTGGCGGTGATGGGGGTTCGGGGGATGCTAAGGCTGCTGTTAATTATATAATTAAAGCCGAATAAAAACATTATAAAAATTCATGTTATTTTTGCTATGGGGATTGATTATATCCCCATCTTTTTTAAATTTATTCTTTTATTTTTTATTCTTCATTAAGGCTCAAGACCGCCATAAACGCTTCTTGAGGGATTTCGACGCGGCCGATGGATTTCATTCTCTTTTTACCTCGTTTTTGTTTTTCAAGGAGCTTTCTTTTTCTTGTAATATCTCCGCCATAGCACTTATCAAGGACTGATTTTCTTAATGCCTTGATGTTTGTTCTTGCAATGATTCTACCCCCGATTGCGGCTTGTATAGCAACTTCAAAAAGTTGCCTTGGGATAATGTCTTTTAATTTGTTTGTTAATTTTTGACCTATATTATAAGCGCTATCCTTATGGCAAATGACGGAAAGTGCGTCAACAACAGAACCTGCCAATAATATATCCATTTTTACAAGGTCAGATTTTTTATAGTCACAAAATTCATAATCCAAGGAAGCATAGCCTTTTGAGCGGGATTTTAACTGGTCATAAAATTCGCTTATAACCTCTGATAATGGTATTTGATATTCAAGATTCACTCTTATATCATCGATATATTGCATATTAATAAATATTCCGCGCTTATCCTGACACAGCTCCATCAATGTCCCAACGTAATCGTTTGGCGTAAAAATATTCACCCGAACATAAGGTTCTTCAATGTAATCTCGATATTGACTGTCGGGAAGCTCTGATGGGTTATCAATTTCAACCACCGTTCCGTCGGTCTTATGGACTTTATAGATAACGGAAGGTGCTGTGGTAATTAGCGAGAGATTGTATTCTCTTTCTAACCTTTCTTGCGCAATTTCCATATGAAGCATCCCTAAAAATCCGCATCTAAAACCAAAACCCAAGGCATTTGATGTTTCAGGTTCATAGGTAATGGAGCTATCGGATAATTTTAATTTTTCAAGAGCGTCTTTTAATTCGTGATAATCTTCGTTATTAACAGGATACAGCCCCGAAAATACCATCGGTTTTGCTTCAAATTCCCTTCCTGTTGCAAAAAATTTTATTTTATCACCAAGC
>CANQLJ010000019.1 GCA_947624685.1 Candidatus Gastranaerophilales bacterium
TGGTGTGGCTCCTGTGGGTGCTTCGCTTCTGCTCGCCGATTATTTCATAATTTCGGCTCGCAAGCTCAGCATCCTACGTCGCTTGGGTACGGTTACGCACCTAACCACCGAAGCTCAGCGCTTCGCCGTTTAGGTGCTCCACACACCATGGCGGAAAACTTCGCTCGGCAAGCCAAGTCTGGCTAGGCTCATTTGATTTCCGTTTGGCTCCTGTGGGTATCTCGCAAGTGCTCCGCTAAGTCGCTTCGCATTGCTCGATTATCCTACGTCGCCGTAGTCCAGATTCCGCCCTGTCTGCCGTTGCTCAACGCAACGCCAGCACGGGCTCCACATCCTTATGCGGAAAACTTTGCTCGGCAAGCGCATCCAATGCGCTAAGCCTCGCTTGTTTTCCGTTACTTCACCAAGGGTACAATTTGGGAGGTGATGTCGACGCCGCCATAGAGCAGGGAATCTTTCCTCAAAACTATATCATAACCCAACTCTTTTGATTTCTGCGTGATAACGGTATTTAATTGATTATCAACTTGAGTGACTTTCTTTGCGTATGCGTCTTTAATCGCGTTTTTCTTTTGAGTCAACTGAGCTTCGTATTTTTTAATCAAAGCCTGTTTACCTTCTTTTGTTTGCTGTTTTTGGATGTCGGCACTTGCCGTGTCATACCACTTCAGCATATCCGACGTTGACTTTGCTTGGGCGCTTTGAGCGTCTTTAAGGGTTTTTGAAGCTTCCAATAATTTTGTAACATTAACATAGCCGATTTTTGTCTTAGCGCCATCGCCATCGCCAAACACAACATTATTCATCCCAAAACCCATCCCGAAAGCAAATGCGCACAGAACAAGCGTTGATAATTTTTTATTCATAATAATCCCCCTTTAATATTTCTAAAAATCGATTTTTGATACAATCGGCTGTCTATATTCTATTTTATTAATTGAACAATTGTCAACTATGGGCCCGGGTGCGCTGATATAGCCTTTATACAGCGCTCCTTGCATCCTTAAAAAGAACTTTTCAAGCCATTTTTTCTTTTGAACATTATCTATATGATTATTTTTCTCATATAAAAATTCTTCTTGCATCATATTTTCAACCGATTGATGCAGATTTTCTATTCTCCAGATGACTTCATCCAAAAATTCATAAGGCATAAGCGCTTCTTGAGCTTTTAATGTTTTCCCCGTTTGGGGGTTAATGGCAAGCTCTGCTCCTGGTTCTTTGGTTAAGACGGATTCCGGAATTGCATTTTTTTCTTTTCTGTTCTCATTCATCCAACGCCCGAGCGCAAAGAGCTTTGTTTTTGTAACATCCTAAATAGGCCCATAGCTTCCCGACATATCGCCGTTGATTGTAGCATAGCCCATATAAGCTTCCGATTTATCTGATGTCGCTATGGGTAAAACTTTATCATATTCATTTGAAATTCCCCATAAAATCATCGCCCTTAGGCGCGCTTGAATGTTATCCTGTGTATAAGATTTTTCATACCTTGAATTTTTAAATGATGTGGCGCTGTCGATATTTTTAAAGTTTTCGCTAAATTCTTCTTTGAGCGTTTCCTGCATTGTTTTTATCGGGGCGACAATAACATTGATTCCGAGGTTTCGAGCTAATGTCGCGGCATCATCATTGCTTTCGGATGAAGTTAATTTTGATGGCATCAAAACGCCCAAGACATTTTCTTTTCCCAAAGCATCGGCCAGTAATGTCGCGCAAATTGTGCTATCGAGCCCTCCCGACAGCCCCAAAACCGCTTTATTAAAGTTATTTTGATTAAAGTATTCTTTAATCGCAAAAACAATTGTTTTATAGCATCTTTCCAAATCATTTTCGTAATCGAGGCTAAAAGAATCGAGATTTGTTGTTTTTTCAATGTTTTTAATATCCTCAATTATTTTTCCCTTTAAATTTTCATCCAAAATCTCATAGTCTTCCTTAAACGCACCAAGTTTACAAATAATATTTCCTTTTTCATCGTAAACTCTGCTTTTTCCTTCATAAATAAGTTCATCAAATGCGCCTGTTTGATTTATATAAATTAATTTTTTTGAATATTTTTGAGCCAGAGCGCTTAATTTTTTGTTTTTAAAATATTCGCTGTTTTGTCTTGTAATTTCATTTTTCAAGTAAATTAGGTAATTTACGCTATCATCAAGCGTGTCATTTTCATTTTTTATTATTTGAAATTTTGTGTTATTTAATTCAAAAACATCTTTAATATAATTTATCTCATTATTTTCGATTAATACATTTTGGATTTCTCCGGTTTTGAGGGGATAATTTAATAAAACCACGCAAGAATTAACATTTTTTTTAATTTCAAAAAGCGCTTCTTTAATTTGAGAATTAATTATTTCAAATTTTTTTAACATATCAAAATTATGATAGCCGTATAACGCGAGGTCGGGAAAGATTATTAAATCTGATTTATCTGATACTTTTTTTATAAAATCGATTATTTTATTTTTGTTGCCTTCGATAAAACCTGCTCTGGGCTTAATTTGTGCTATGGTAATAATATTTCTTTTGTACATGAGACCTCCATTGCTCCCTTGTCAATTTACAAAAAAGATTCTAGCACAAAAAATGACGGGCGATTTTGTCTTTAGATATTTTTAATATCATTCGCCGATTGTGTCTATTGCTTCAACACGAATATCCGTAATAAGCTCTGAATAAGATATTACAACGATTGTGGGGATGTGTCTTTCAAGCATCTGATACAAAGGCAGGCGGATTCTGGGCGAACACAATATCACGGGCTGAAGCCCGACTGTTCCTTGGGCGCGCATCAAAGTCGTCGCCGTTGTTTCGATTAATTCTTGAACCTGCATGGGGTTTAAAAGAAACATCGTCCCGAGTTCGGTTCTCTGGCATGAGTCATCAAGCGTTTTTTCCCATTCCTGAGATAGCGTTAGTGCGTATAAAACCTTATCTTTGTTGGCGTTAGAAAGACATATTTGCCTACCCAGTGCCGCTCTTAATCTTTCGGATAGTATGTCGGGTTCTTTTGAGAACCTTGCGTAATCGCATAATCTTTCGAAAATGAAGATTACGTCTTTAATTGAGACTTTTTCTCTTATTAAATTAACAAATATTTTTCTTAAGTCCGATGTTGAAATAATCGTCGGGACAAGGTCATTAACAAGCGTCGGGTCTTGGGATTTGACTAATTCCATCAATTTTAAAACATCCGTTTTTGTCATAACTTCATCGACATATTTTCGAACGCACTCTTGAAGGTGCGTTACAATGACATCCACCGCGTCAACTGCTTGGAGCTTATCGTTTTTATTAATATGCTGCGGATTGAGCCAATATGCCTGAGATTGAAACGTCGGTTCAACCGAAACTATAGCGTTTTCGGGCAATTTTTTACCCAAAGCTTCAAATTGATCAGCTATAACCATTAATTTCCCCGGATATACCGTTCCCGTTGCAACGGGATTTCCGCGAATTGAAATAAGATATTCGTTATCGCCGATGGCGCTAGAGTCCATTATTCTGATGTTCGGGATGATGTAACCAAGGTCATCGGTCACTCTTTGTCTTAAGGCTGCAATTTTAGCCAGTAACTGTCCGTCTTGTTCAGGGTCAGCAATGACCAATAATCCTGCGCCTACTTGCAAAGATAAAACATCGACCCCCAATCTTTCATACATTTTATTAGGATTAACGAGGTCTTGCATATTTTGTTTGACGGCATCCAATTGCCCCAGCTGTTGTTGGACGTCTTGATTAACAAGAACCGACAAGCCCCCTAAAATCAATATTGAAGCAAAAACCAAAAACGGAAACCAAGGAAGTCCCGTAATAGGAGAAGTTATTGCGATGAGCAATAAAAAGCCCGAAGCTAAAAATAAACTTGTGGGTTTTGATAAAATTTGAACCGATAAATCAGACCCCAAGGCAACTCCGCCGCCTGTTGCGCGCGTCATCACGATACCTGATGATATTGCCATTAAAAGAGATGGGACTTGAGCTGCCAAACCGTCACCGATTGTCAAAGTTGTGTATTTTGATACGGCATCCTCCGGGCTCATGCCGTTTAATAAAATCCCTATAATCAAGCCCCCTATGATATTAATCAAGGTGATGATGATACCTGCTATCGTATCACCTTTTACAAATTTCATAGCACCATCCATTGAACCGTATAAGCTTGATTCTCTTTGAAGGTCTTCCCTTCTTCTGACTGCTTCATCGGGGCTTATTAAACCTGCGTTAAAATCCGCATCAATTGTCATTTGTTTTCCGGGCATCGCATCGAGCGCAAAACGAGCGCTAACTTCCGCGATACGCTCCGCACCTTTTGTGATAACCATAAATTGAACAACTGTGATAATTAAAAATATAACTCCGCCCACGACCATATTTCCGCCGGTGACGAAATTTCCAAACGCTTCTACGACTTGACCCGCGTCGCCTTTTGCTAATATCAGACGGGTTGAAGCGATTGATAAAACTAGCCTAAAAACCGTTCCTATAAGAAGGATTGAAGGAAATGCCGCAAGTTCAAGAGGCTTATTTACATACAATGAAATCATCAAAAGGACGATTCCAAGCGTGATATTAAAGCTTATGGAAAAATTAATGACCCAAGTCGGCATCTCCAAAAGCAAAATCAATATCGCAATAATTACAAACCCCGCGAGTGCGACTTCCGAAACAGGGTTTGACCCTTGGCGAGGAGCGGCCATCAGACTCCTCCTTTATATATTCCGAAAGCGTTTTGTAAAACCGTCAATTGTGTCTTAAAGCTTGCGTCAATTACGCCGTTGTCCGCAACAATTATACAGCTTCCTTTTTCCACTGAATCGTCTGATGTGACGTTAAATCGGACATTTAAGTTTTTTTCATTAAGATATTCCGGTAATGACGCGCTTAAAAATTCGCAATCATTAGGATTGGAGCGGACTGTGAGCTTTTGAGTATCGGTATTTATTTCATCAAGCGCGCTTAACATAACTTCTTTTAATACACTATTTGATAATTCCACTTCTTTTTTAATGATTTTTTCGGCCGCGGCAAGGGCAAGCTCCATTATATGAGGATAAAATTCTTCATACATCTTATCGACGGAATTTAAAAATTCGCATAGCGCGTTTTTTAGTTCGTCAACTTCATTTTGAGCTTTTTTAAGACCGTTTTGATAGCCTTCGCGAGCGGCAAGCTCTTTAATCGTGTGGGCTTCCTGCTGTGCTCTTGAAATTAATGACCTTTCATCTATTCTTCGATAGCCCCTTCTTCTGTCTCCCCTTCTTCTTTCGATTCTTTCTTTAAATTCAATTGAAGTTATATCGATTTTTTCAAAGTCTTCTAAGTTTTTTTTCGGGGGCGTTTTTTCTTCTTTTTGGGCTTCGGCGGGAGATTGGGCAGACTCAACAATGTCTTTAGATGTTTGATTATTCGAATTTTTTTGCTCTTGCTCTTTTTTTGCCATGGCAACTAAGTCTTCTTTTTTTATTATGTTGCTTTTGGGCTGAATAATAACTTTAGAAGGCTCGTTTTCTTTTTGGTTTTGAAGATTTTTTTTTCTTATTATCATGAAACATTTTCTTCTATATATTTGGAAACGATGTCCGCGACATACGCAGGCAGCGGCGTTTTGTCTTTTAGAAAGCAGGTCGAGACAAAATCTTGGATGCTTGGTCTTTCATTTTTAATAATATTTAAAATTTCATCTTTAGACGAGTTTTTAACAATTTTACACATTTTTTTAACCGCCTTATCATAGCTTATGACTATATTTTCGGGCAATGTGTTTTTCATTTGTTCAAGACATTTCATAGTCGCACCTACATCTAACTTATCTTCTAAATCGGGCATTTTCAGGTATTTGAGCAAAACTTCCCTTTCGGGTTTTTGAAATTTTGAAATTATGTTTTTGATTTTTTCCGGATTGAAGTTTTTGATTAATACGGCTAATGATGCCAATTTGAGGATTTTTTCATCCGGCATGTTAATAATATCGTTTTCTTTTTGTCTCTCTTCTTCAATTGCCTTTTGCTTTTGAGCGACGTTTTCTTCCGCCATGGCATCGATATTTGATTGACTCATGACGTCTTTTGTCTTTTCTTCGGATAAAATTCCTCTTTCTTTTAAATCTTCGATTGCTTTTTCAAAACATTTTTTAACATGCGCTTCAACAAGGCTTATCAATTGGTCTTGGGGCATTTTATTTTCGACGGCTTTTTTTGCAATCTCAAAAACCGTGAAGGCGACTTTTTGCAAAATCCCTTCGCGATATTGCATTTCGATATTCGCTCTTATTAAATCGATACTTTTGTGAAAAATCCATTCCCCGATAAATTGCACAATCAAACTCGCGCTTTGAGCGTTTAAAACGGAGTTTTCTTCTTTAACCAGGGCATCTGCCGCCATCATGCAAAAGCGATAGATAATATCTATGACAAAGTCTTTATCCGCTCCTTGAATGTCTTGGGGCACAACTTGACTGGCTTGGCTTGCTAAATCTTTTGCAAAAGCCTCATAGTTAAAATCTTTTAGTGCAATTTCAGCCATTAATCCCCTCTTTTGTCCCGATGCATTTTTTAATGCTTGTTTTTATTTTATCACCTAAGTGCTTTCAATCCAATTTTTAATTTTTTCTATCGCTTCATTTTCATCAAGCGAATTAAAGTCCGATTCCAATTCGTCTAAGGCTTCCGTTAAGTTGCTTTTTGGTCTTTGGTTATTTAATGCGGCCATTGATTTTGCCTGTTCGAGCGCAAGAGCGTATTGATTTTTTTGTTCAAGAAAATTTTGAGTCATTTGTTCTTGTGCGGCAATGAGGTTTGTTGCTTGGTTTGTGACGTCTTGGAGCTGTTTTTCTTGGTTTTGGGTGACTTGTCTTAGATATTCCAGTTCGTCTTCTTGTTTTTGGGCTTCGGTTTTGACTTTTTTACCTATATGAATAAGCCCAAAAATCAGCCCTATAAGAAGCATTGAACCCACAACCCACCAAGGATTCCCGGATTCTTCGGGAACGGGCAATTCATTTTCTTTTTCAGGCGCCATAACAAGGCTGTTTGATTCCACAAAAGCAATCGAAACGTTTTCGGGTTTGACCTTTGGACTTGCGGCATTTGCAATCAAGGTCTTTAAATCGTAAATGCTCATATTAGTCGGTATCGCGCTTTCGTCAATTGAAACGGCGATTGAAATTTCTTCGATTAAGCCTGCTTGGTGATATTCGTTTATCTGTGTTTTAGATACGCCATATTGCGTTTCTGTGGCGTTTCTTGCATAGTTTCTATCTTGAGAGGACGAACCCGTTTGAACGGAATTTTTAACACCGTCGGGGACATAGACGCTTGTGGGGTTAGAACCCGATGTTGTTGCGTTAGAATTATTATCACCCAAGGTTTCAGAGAATTGTTGTTCGCTGATTGCGGTTTTTTCTTCGGGATTATAGGTGATGCTTGATTTTTCAACGGGCGCTTGAGTTAAGAATGTCGAAACGGTAACGACATAATTTCCTTTTTGAACCAATTTATCCAATTGCGCGATGACTTTAGCCTGCATGTATTTGTCGTTTTCTTCAATTTTAGCTAAAGCATCATCAGACGCTCCGATTATTGAATTATAAACCGTTCCGTTGGTGTCGGTAATGGATATGTTATCCGCTTCAAGCCCGTGAACCGCACCGAGAAGCAAATTAGATATTGCTTTAACTTTCATATTATCCAATCTTTCGCCCGAAGGCATTGTTATTTGAACGGTTGCGGTGATTGGTTTTTGGTCTTGGGAAAAGAAAGTCTGCTCGGGGATTGAAATAAATACCTGGGCGTTTTCAATGGGCGGAATTTTTCTTATCAATCTTGATAATTCGCCGTTTATGGCTCTAACGAGTCTTATTTTTTTATCGTCTTTGGTTGAAGTAAAATCGCCCTTATCAAAAATTTCAAGTCCCGTGTGTTCATCTAAAAGTCCGCTTTTAACGATAGCCAAAAGGGCTCTGTCTCTTTGGTCTTGGGTATATTCTTTTAAAATGATGCTCACTTTTGAACCGTTGTCTATTTTTGTTGCAACGATTTGTTCACGTGCCAAAAGCGCTTGAACTTCAAGGGCCTTACCTGTGTTTTCCGTCGTAAATAACGTAACGGGGTCATTTTTGATTACTTTTTGAGCGGCTTTAATTTGATTATTCTGTTCTTTTGAAGCGTTATTATTTGACCCGGAAAAAGAAATCGTAAAAATCATTATAAAAAACATCAGCACAACAACTGTTACACAACCAATGATTGTGTAGAACAAAGGTTTATTTTGCATGAGTTGTTTTAGGTCAAATTTTTCCATAAATTCTATAATATTATACTATCATAATTGATTTAATTTAAGTTAAATCTGTATTTGCATGATTTTTTCATACGTTTGAAGGATTTTTCCGGTGATGGTAGTTGCAGCTTGAACGGTTAATTCGCTTTGAGAAATTGCAGCCATAACATCGTGTATATCGGCTTTATTAAGCATCGCGTCCTGCGCAACTTTATCGGGCTTATTTGTAACTTCGTTTATTTGGCTTATTAAATCGCCCATAACCTCTTTGAAGCCTTTTGTAGAATTTGTTGCATCAACAAAACTGCCGTCATTAAAGTTTGATGAAGGCAATCTGTCGATATTATTCATTTTAAAAAAGTCTAAGTGGTTAATTTTATCCATATTTTTCCCTCTATAGATAATTTGCAAGCACTGATTTTACATAGTTTTGTGTTTCTTTATAGGGAGGAATCCCGCTATATTTATCAACTGCCCCGGGCCCTGCATTATATGCTGCAAGGGCAAGGATTTTGTTGCCGTTATATCTATCAAGCATTTGTTTAAGATATTTTACACCGCCTTCGATATTGTCTCTGGGGTTAAAGACGTCTTTGACGCCAAGATGTAAAGCGGTTTTGGGCATCAATTGCATCAAGCCTTTTGCGCCCGCGTTCGATACGGCATTTGGATTGAAGCCGGATTCTTGTTTAATTAGAGCTTTGACAAGTTTTTCTTCAACACCGTATTTTTCGCTCATTTCTTTAATATAGCCAAAAATCGCTTCTTTTGTTGTTGAAGGTTTTGAAGCTCTAATTACGCTATTAGGGTTAGTCGAGACGATTTTAGATATGTTTTCAATTTCGTCTTTAACGATATTATTTACATTTGAAGGAATTTTATTAACTTGTTTTGTCAATGAACCAAAAGCAAGGGGCTTAATTTCATTTTTTTCTTGAATGGTTTCTTTGATGTTTGGCGGAACATCAAGGTTAAATATCCCCGATACAGCGGAGTTTTCTTGTTTTGATTGAGCTAAGATTTCTTGGAAAGCGGAGAGCTCTTTATTTTTTTCGATATTTTCTTTGGGATAAATTGTGTTTATATAGCGATTAAGCTCATTTGCGCGGCTATAGGCTTGAGCTTGGGATGAATTATTTATGTAGTTTTGGATATTCGGGCTGAACATAGCTTAAAAATAATCTCCCCTCACCTTTATTTACGACACAGAAAATTTTAAATAAAAGCACTATTTAAAAAATTCATATAAAAAGATGAGCTAAAATGTTTTTCACACGCATGATTTAATAATTTTTTTTGAAATATCAAAATTTTTATAAAAATCTTTATAAAGATATAAAGATTGTGTAAGGAAAATCAAAATTCAAAATTTTTTTGTGTATAATCTAGAACAATAAAACAAAACAAAAAAGTTGAGGAATAAAAGGAAATAAGCAAAATGCAAGCAACAATTAACTCAAATCTTATCGGCTCAAACAGTCAAGTTCAAGATAACATCTCATCAAAGCTTGATTATCTTTTGGCTGATGTCAATTCGACAACAAAAAATGATATAGAAAATTCAATCGTTGCGATGGGAGCGAAGGTTGTTAATTGTCTTGTTGAAAAATTAAAAATTTTAAAAGGCATCCAAAGAGGCGTTGTTGCAATGAGCCTTATAAGAATCGGCGAAAGTTCGGTTATGCCTCTAAAAGCTTTGGCTTGCGAAAATAGTGAATATCAATGGATGGCTGATTATCTTTTAAACGAAATATAATCCAAAGCGCCTAGATAATAAAATTATAATTAGCATTTAAGATAACCTTTTATGGTAATGAATACAACTAAAATAAAACGCATAATTTTAACATAAATTGTGCGTTTTAATTTTCAAAAAAATCAAAAAACCATAAAGGAGGAAAAATGACTATTAAAAGAAGATTATTATTAGGCACTACCACAACAATTTGTGCTTTGGCGCTGACTGTGCCTATAAGTTTTGCGGCATGTCCGGTTGCTCCGTATTCTGATTGCGACAGAGCAACTCAAATTGTAACTCCAGACAATGCCACATGTTCAAAATGTAAACAAGCTGATTGTAAATGTGCTAAAAAGAAAAATTTCTTCAGCAGATTTAATATTTTCAGCAAAGACGACGATTGCGGATGCACAGGTGCGGCAGCTCCTTGTGAAAAAGTTCAAAAACCTGATTGCGGCTGTGAAAAGGCTAAGCCTGATTGCGGGTGTCAAAAAGAAAAAAAGCCCGATTGCGGATGTAACACCGGTGCAGCCGCTCCATGTATTGAGACAAAACCCTTAAATCAACAAACTTATTCTTACCCGAGTTCGATTTATTCAAACTCAAATTCTGCTCAAGTAGGTGAACACTTAAACAATGCAACCATCAACGATTCACTTTTAGAACCGAATAATTGCGGTTGCACGGGCGCTGCAGCTCCAGTTTATATGGGAGTTCCGGTTGAATGCGGCTGTCCGACTGGAGGCGCTGCTCCAATCATTAACGCAAAAGATATGCCGAAATATGATTGCGGAATCGCTCCAAATGTTCATTCCACAACAAATATGGATGTAATTAAAGTTACAAAAGAACCTTGCTCATGCCTGGGGTTTACGGGAGGCGCCGCTGACATTACTTCTCAACAATACCCCGATGTATTTGACAGCCACTGGGCAGCAGGCGACATTAACCGCTTAACCGAACAATGCGTCTTAGAAGGCTATCCGGATGGTATGTTTAAACCAAACAGAAAAGTCTCTCGTGCAGAAATGGCGACAATGGTAGTTAAAGGCTATAACCTTGATACGACTTCGAACGCCGATAACCTTTCATTTACTGACGTTCCTCAAAACCACTGGGCACACGATTATATTTCAAAAGGTGTCGCTGAAAATATGATAGCAGGTAAAACCCACGACAGATTCTACCCAAATGCCGATATTACAAGAAGCGAAGCTTTAACAATTATGTCAAAAGGTATCAATTGCCCGATGGATTGCAACAAAGCGGATGAAATCCTCTCTCAATATAAAGATGGTGCCATGGTTCCTCAATGGGCAAGAGAAAGTGTAGCTAAAGCTATTGACAACGGTGCTCTAAAGAATCAAAGAAATCAAGACTACATCCGTCCCAACGACAAAACAACCCGTGCGGAAGCAAGCTCTATGCTTCAAGGTATGAGAATTGCAGGCGGATATGATAAATCAACAAAAACCGCAAGCCAAGAACTTGGCGGAAAAACGTTCATCGAAAGAGAAACAAAAGTTTCTATCCCGACGTTACAATTAACAATGAACGATATAGTAAACGCAAAACACGTCAACGTTGGCGAACAATTTAGCGCAACAACGGTTAATGAAATTACCGTAAACGGAAAAACTTTCCCCTGCGGATCAACCGTTAGAGGTAAAGTCGTCGAAGTTACCCGCCCGAGCAAAAATTGCCAAGGAAGCTTGAGATTATCATTCAATGAAATCATCGGCTGCGACGGATGTAAGACAATGCTACCCAAACAAATCTTAACCGCTCGAGTTGAAAGACAAAAAGAAGTCAACGGTCTTTTAAGACTTGTTCAATTGCCTTTCACCTGGACAGGAAGTATCTTGGGTACCGCAGGAAGAACCGTGGGCGGTGCTGCGATTGGTCTATCTAATGCTACAGAAGCTTTGTTTGACCAAGCAGGCGTCGGAACATCGGAATTACTCGGTTTCAACTTTAAAGCTGCTGGAAGAAGCTATCAAGACGGTCTTAAAACAATCGTCAAAGCTCCGGTTGATTTAACAAGAACCGCGTTATCGGGAACAATGGGATTATTGCAAACAACAGGTGATGAAATTGCTTATCTTGTTGACCCGTCGGGAAATCCTATTTCAAAAGTTAATCCAAAAGAAAAAATTACAATTGCTTTTGGTCAATAGAATAAAAATCGTTTATGGTTTTATGGCTATGATATTATCATAGCCTTTTTTCATTTAAAAAAAATAAAAAATCTACATCAAAAATATGAATTTTTATTACAAATAGTGTATTTTACCGTTCAAAAATATTTTTCATAAGTTTTATCTATGGTAGTATAAGGTTGTTTCGTTTCATTAAGTGTTGTTAGTTAAATAAAAAGAACGGGTAAATGATTTATGAAAAATGAAATCTTTTCGATAAATCTGTTGTTAAATTTGTCACAAAAACAAAGAGGAGTTTAATTTAATGGGGATGAAAATTAATTCTTTTGAAAATAATTTTAAGAAAAATCAAATTTCTTTTAAATCGGGTAAAGTCAAAGGATATTTTGATTTTGATGATACATATTTGCCCGTAAGCCATGCTCAGCTTAAAAGTGAAGCCCCCGGCCAAAATCAGGAATTAAAACAATATTGCCAAGAATTGGAAAGCTTTTTCTACCAAATCCATAAAGAAGGAGGATTCAATTTTTCAATTACAACGGGAAGAACGCTCGGAGAATATGAAGCCATCTCAAATTTAATTCGAGAAAAAGGCTATAAGCTTCCTTTTCCGGATTCCGTCATAGTTAAAAACGGAAGCGATGAATATATCAAAACAAAAAACGACGGAGAATTCTATGTACGCGGAATTTTCCCGTTTAATCAAGATTCAAGAAATCTTGAAAAAGAACAAGAAATCAGAAATATGACCAATTGGGACGCAGACAGCATTAGAGCCAAAGTAAAAAACATCTTGGAATCTCACGATTTTGACGTTGTTGAAGCCGACAGCGAAAATAGTGTCGAAGATTACGGCACAAGATCGCTATTTTCTCAAGGCAAACTCCGCTATGAAGATAAAACAATCCAAAGATACCCCGGTATGAGTCCAAAAAGCGACTGGAACGTCGGACTTCGAAATGACGGTAAAAGCAAGATATATTTCACTTTACCCTATGACACAAACTATTGCCCCGAAAGAACCGAAGTTAAAAACACGCTTCAAAAAGAAATCTGCGGCTATTTGGATAAAAACGGCGTGAAATATGGATATTATTCAATTGATAACTCAATCGCCGGAAGACCCGCGGTCGAAATTGAACCTTTAATGCACGATAAAACCCTTTTTCAAAGAGGTTTAACAAAACTATATGACACAAAAAAAGCGCTCGAGCGCGCCATAAAAGAAAATGACCTTGTAATTGTAGCGGGAGACGGCTCAAACGACAAAACAATGCTCAATCCTTTGAGCTATCTTAATATTGACAAAGAAAAATTTCCTCTTTTATACAAAAGCCGCGACCCCAAGATGTTTATGGAATATCTTACATATAACGAACAGCAATGCCAAAGTATCATAAAACAGCTTGAAGATATGCCGTTTTTGGGTATTGTCGTTAAAAGAAAAGATAGCTCAAGCCCTTTAGAAGAACTTATTAAATATTTCGGCCCCGAATCAAAATATCAAAAAATCATCCCCGTTGAACAAGGAAAGCTCAAAGAAGGAATTAAAGAGGCAATTAAGATACATTCAAAGAAAAATGGCACGTTTTTTAGCGCTTTAACTGACGAAATAAAAAAAGAAGTCTTTAATATCCCCTATGAAGAACGTATCATCTGCGGAAAGATAATAAGCCCGGACGCCATAAGGCACAAAGCAAAGTTAATGTCCAAAAACACAAAAATCGCAATAGCGCTATCTGCCATAGCAGTTACTTTTGGAGCAATTGCATTAATCGGAAATAAAATTAAAAAAGCAAAAATCGAAGCCCAAAATAAATTGAAGAATCAGCCAAACTATGATGACGCCAACTTGAATATGGTTCATTCAAATAAAATCATCCAAGATGACAACGATATGAAAAAGTTATTTTCGTCATTTTTAAATACAAAAGCTTAAATTCCAAGGAAATTAACAAAAAAATGAAAATAGGAATAGTTCAAAATAAAAAATATTATTCTCCTTCGTTTAAAAAAATTATCTATAAATCGTATAATCCAAAATATGATTCAAATAAAGAGCCCTTGAGAAACGAAATAGACAGTTTTTCAAAAAACCCTTATTCATGTGCAAAATTTTTGGGTCAGGGAGTGTGCGCAAAAGCTTATGAACTCGATAATTTTGATGATTTTGTTATAAAAGAAGCAACGTCAAAAGATGATTTTTCATTGGAAGAAAAGGGTTTGAGGCTTTTAGATAACGAAATAAATAATGTTCAAAGGTTCGTTGCCCGAGCGTATGACGATAAAAAAGATAAATTCTATCTTTTGACAACAAAAATAAACGGAAATTGCGCGGATTATATAGATAATCTCCCCTTAAACAAAAATCAGCTCGATAATTTTTTTGATGTATTGTTTGAATTGGATTCAAAAGGAATTTACCATGGGGACTTAAATTGCGGAAATATAATAATAGATGGCGACAACGTAAGTTTGCTTGATTTTCAGTATGCGACAAAGCTTGATAGGAAAGATTTTTTTAAAAATTTGCCTCAATATAATACTCCCGATTTTATGATGCTTGAAAATGCGTATATGTTTGAACAGGCGGGATTGCCTTATTATATTTCAAAGCTTGAAAATAAAGAAAAAAAAGAGTTTTTCAAAAACTATCTTCAAGAAAAGTCGCACTATCACTCAAAAAGAGCAAATTTTATTAAAAATGAGCTTTTAAGAAATGAAAGTGTCGAAAATTTTCAAAATATCCAAAAAGCGCTCAACTATGAAACCGCAAGGTCAAAAGTCTTTTTAGAACCAAATGAAGATATAATTAAATTGGAAGCAAAAAAAACAGGCTTTTTAAATAGCTTCAGACAAGCTTACAGCCTGACTGATGAAAAACTCGAACACAGAAACATCATCCCAAGCGCAAGCAGCTATCTTTATTCTTTGATTTTGATTAAAGATTTTCTAAATGAAATTAAGCGCCAAGAATTAAATGATAATGATATGTATAAAGCTATGTATCTTAAAGGAATGGAGGAATTTGGGAAATATTGGTTTGAAAATATGAAAACTTGGACAAATGACATTTTCTATTTCCCGATTCGCCACGCTCTCAAAGAAAAAGAGCCTTGGGAAGATGAAATTTATGATTTTTATGAAGGAAACACAGACGTTAATGACTTTGGAGCTATCCAAGATTTTGCAAGCAAGATTGACGAGAACTATAAAATAAATTTTCAAAGAGGTTTTGAATTTATTAAAAGCAATAGCGAAAAAACAAACGACAAAGAAGCAATATTGCCGATTTTAAGGATGTTTGCTGATTGGCAAAATCACAAAATCGAAGAAAAAAAAGAAATTTATAATGACTTAAAATCTCTGATTAATGAAATAAATAAAAAAATCGACAAATTAAATAACGGCGCAGATGAGCCTCAAAACAGAGCAATAGCGGATTTTAAGACATTTATTAAACCAAACTTGAATAATGCATTTAAAAACAAAAGAGCCCTTGATGTTATTAATTTGGCTGTTCTTTCCGTTTTAAAAGCGGGAGAAATCGAGGATAAAACCCTTCAAAAGGATTGTTTAAAGCTTGCAAAATTGACTTTCTTTAGAACCTATGAAGAAATTATCAACAATCGAAACGGCCTGTATGATAATGTGGGATATGAAAATATCAATGATTTTCGATTTTGATTAGGTTTTTTGTTGCTAAATTAAACTTAATTTATATTTCCACTTCAACTAAAACTCTTTCATATTCTTCATTAATCGGCAAATTATAGTGCGTTAAATTAAACTTTGCGGTTTTATATTTCTTTTGAAACTGCGCCATTTCTTCGTCTTTGAGCTTTGATTTATAGATTAAAAAAGAAGTGTTTTTGTTTTTG
Source organism: Candidatus Gastranaerophilales bacterium (assembly GCA_947624685.1). GTDB lineage: Bacteria > Cyanobacteriota > Vampirovibrionia > Gastranaerophilales > Gastranaerophilaceae > RUG14156. The sequence continues at coordinate 16,062 of CANQLJ010000019.1, forward strand.
TGTTTTTTAATAAGTTCATAAACATCAATGATTTTACCCACTGCCCTTGAGATAATTAAATCAACATCAAGCTTTTCGGTGTTTTCAATTCTTGAATAGATTATTTGAAGATTTTTTAAATCCAACTTTTCTTTAATTAATTTAATAAAATTAATCTTTTTAATTCTTGAATCATTAGCAATAATTGTAATTTTGGGGTTAAAGATTGATAATATCACGCTTGGGAATCCTCCGCCCGTCCCGACATCGAGGATTTTGGGGTTATTAAGAGCAACAAAATCCCCCCATTTATCCCATTTCATAATCGCCAAAGAATCAAAAACATGTTTTTCAAACAAAAATTGAACGTCATTTTTGCTCATCAAATTTGTGTGCGAATTATATTCCAAAAAACATTTTTTCCATAGTTCATAGTTTTTTATAATTTCATCATCTAAATCAAGGTTAAATTCGCGCCCTAAAATCTCAATATCTTTACCGTTGGTCATATTTTTCCATAATTTCGCTAAAATCTTTTCCCTCCAGCCGAACTTTAATATCATTAATTCTTGAGTTGATTCTTTGGATATTTTCGTCGTCTTTTGCGTCTTTTAAAACCACTTTTGCGCCCAAGAAATTTTCAAGCGCTTTTTTGTCATTTTGTTTATCATAATAAAATTCACCCAATTCAAAATACACAAGTGCCTTTTTAAACGTGTCATCAAACTTTTGGGCGCTGTCGAACGCTTGTTTAAAATAACTTATCGAAGTTAATTCATCAATATTGGAATATAATTTTGCAAGCTCTTTTTGAGAAAAATACATATTTTCAAAGTCATTTTTTTCGCTGTCATAAATTAGCGCAAGCTTGAGATATTCAATCGCTTCTTTTATTTCGTTTTGTTCTTCTTTAATCAGAGCCAAATTAGTTAAACTAATTGAATAATATTTATTTTCATCTTCAAGGCAAGGGGTTTGATAGTTTTTTTGATAGTATTTAATTGCGTTTTGATAGTCTTGATTTTCGTCATATAAATTAGCAAGCCTATAGTAACATTTGCATTCAAGAGCGGTGTTTTTGCCTTTTATTAAATCAAGAGCGTTATTATAATATTTTATCGCCCCGTTTTGATTGAGGTTTGCTTGTTCAATTTCCCCAAGCTCTATATAAGACTTTGCAACATAGTTATTTGGAGCATTAAGGTCATTTGCAATTAACAAAAATTTTTCTTTTGCGTTTTCGATTTTAAAGCTATGCTTGTCATTGAGCGCAATTAAAAATTCAATTTCATATCGTCTTTTGTCGTTTTTGATTTTTGCTAAAGCCAGCGCCTGATTATAATATTTTTTTGATTCCTCAAACTCGTTTAAAAGTTCATTTGTCTGCGCCAGCATCATCAATATCTCAATTTTAAATTCGTTTTCAATGTCTGTGATGAGTGCTTCTTGGAGCTTTTGCAATACCGAAACATATTCATATTTTTTTGATAAATCTTTTGCTTGATTAATTAAATCGACTATTTGAGAATTTCTTTTTTCTTTTTCGAGGTTCAAAGATATGTTTCTGATTGCTTTATTTGAGGTTACAAACTCTTTTCTTTCTTTGATTTTTTTGAGTTTGTCCGCGAGTTTGAGCTTTTGCAGAGTCTTTTCGTCTTCAAGAGGCTTGTTTGATAATCCGATATAGGAAAAATTTTGGTTATTTGTTGAATTAATCAAAGGAATTTGCGAATTAAAATGTTCTATTTCTTTTCGAATCGATTCTCTTGAAAGGCGGATTAATCTGTCTTTTGGGCTTTTTGTGAGCTCCGTTTCAAAAATTTCAACAAATTTTGTATAATAATTAACTTTTTGTTGAATCGAAAAATCATCTAAAATATATTTTCTGAAATAGTCTTTGATATAGACTTGATTTGATTGAAAAAAGCTCACCAAAAAATTATCGCGAAGATAGTTGATGTAGTTGATGTTTCCTAATTTATAATTTTCAATAAAATCGATGCTCACAGGATGCTCTAAAACGCTCAGCGTCCTTAAGAAATCTCTATAGACACTGGGGACAATCGAAAAGAACTTCGAAACGATAAATTCTTCATAACTTAAAATATTGTTTTTGTTTTTTCTTTCATATTCATCAATCAGGTCATATAGCTCGATATTTGCGCTTTGGCAATATTTCACGCTCATTTTAAGATAAAGTTCAAAACCCTGAGCTATGTTATAAAATTTTTCTTTCGTTTCTTCGTCATACACTTTATCCAAAAAAGATAATTGGGATTTAAACCTGTCTTTGTCCATTTTGTCGACATTTAATTGCATCATTTTAATTTTTTTGAACCGAAAAAGATTTTTTTGCGCATTTCGCGTAAGAATTATTATTTTGACATTAGGGTATGACGCTAAATGAGAAAGAAAGTCGATTATTTCAACATTTTCCTCTACATTTTCAAAATTTTCGACAATTATAATACAATCAGCTTCAATAGCTTTAAAATAGTGACTGACTTTTTCTTTAAAACTTGTGTCGGAGAGTTTTTTTAATGATATTTTTTGCGCATAAGAAAAATTTCTTAACGAATCATAAAAATTCAATAAAAAATCGTCGATTGTTGTATTTTTGAAACAAAAATGGGAAAAAACAAGATGATTTTCTTTTAAATCCTGGGATACCTTTTCGATTGATTCGCTTTTTGATGAACCCTTCGGGCCGCTTAGAAACAGCAAATCAAAAGAGGAGGTGACAAAATTAAATGTTTCATTTATAATAGAATTGTTAAATTGAAAAAAACCTTGCATATTAATATATTACAAAATAATTGAGTATATTTGCAATAGTTTGAAGCTTTTTAATTTTTTAAAAATTAACAATTGTCATGCCCAAAAAGCTAGATTAGGTGTATATTTTACATTAATAATAATTGTTAAGAACAATCAAAAAAATAGCAATTTTTTTCATTGAGAGTTGTTGTAAAGTTGTGTTAAATGCTTGAGGTAAAAATGGAACAAGTCGTTCAAAATGGCCCTAAACTCCCAAAAAGTGATATAGGCTATCTGACTTCAAATGAAGATAGAAAAAATGAATATTATGCGACCGAATCTCATATCTATAAACAAGGCCCGCTTTCGGGGGTGAATGCAGGATTACACAAGCTTTCAAATGACATTTTTACCTATTTTCCGAAAGGATTTCAAGGGTCTAAAAACAGCGATTTTTATGAATATTTATCATTGGGCATGGTCCCTTACATCATAGGAAGCGCGCTTTTGATTGCTCTATACAGCGCCGCAAACAAGCATTATAACCTTGCAGACAAAGCCTCCTCCGCTAAAGTTGCAAAAACAATGGGCGCAGGCGTTGTCTTATACGGACTTGGCAAATGGCTTTTCAAAAAAATCACTCACAGCGCAATTAAAGGCTCAACCGGAATCGACCTTGATATGCGCTATATCAATAAAGTTAATGAACTTCCCGAACACGGCCACCAAAAAGGGCTCGTTCGCGAGCAATATCCCGGGGTATATGATTCCGCAACGTTTTTCAGAAGCGACCTTTTGGCGGCAGATGGCGAAATTAACCACGGAAATGTCTATCATTGGGACGACAAAATCACCCAAAAAGCAGGCTTTGAAACAAAACTCTATGCGCCAAATCAAATCGCAAACGAAAAAACAAGAAAAGTTTTGGCAAGAATAAAAGCATTGGAAAATGTCGGAAAATATATCTTCGCCGCAACAGGCGTTGCATTAGGCAGCCAAGAAGCATTTGAAAACGTCGGAAAAGTCTTCACAAAATACGCTAAAAAATACGTCACAAAAAGGGTCACTTTTTTTGATCCCGATAATTTAGAAAAAATGAAAACATTAGATGTACGTGTTCCGAAATTTAAAAAACTCTCCAAATTGTCCCTAAAAACCCTCACAAGCCCGTTTGAAGCTTTAGGAAAGGCATTTGTTCAATTATGGAAGGGCGATAAGAAAAATTTAATCACAAAATATTACGGAAAAGCATTAATCTTATCTTGCGCCATAAGCGCGTTTTTGACTTGGCTCATCCCGACAATCGGCTTCAAGCGCAATCCTAACACAATCAAAACAAAAATCGACGAAAACAAGAAATATGAGGTGTGCTAATGACGAACATAAGCCCTCTTTTAATCAGCCAACTTAATAAAAATCAAATAAATGTCACCAATGGTACCCAAAATAATCCCAAAAATAACTCCGGCACCCAAGGCGGCATCAAAAATAATACCCAAAACAACAATTACCACGAGCAAATATATCAAAACCTCAAAAGAACGGCAAACACGGTTAAACCAAACCAACCAAAGGCAAAATTAGTTAATGAAGGCATGCTCGGCAACCCCATCACCGCGACAAAAGATACATTTAAAGATGCTAAAAATTTCTTTAAAATTACGGCAACCGGAAAAGCCTCAGACACTGATTTGGGAAGGATTAACAACCTCGGGCTTAAAACGGGAGCTTTAATTATTGCGACATTTCTTGCTTCAAGAGCAAAAACCAAAACCGACGCTATTATGCAATTTGTCGGAGGCGGAGCATTTTTGGCCGCTATGTCGTTATGGCCGAAACTCTTTATTAATATCCCCGCCAGATTGGTTCACGGCTTTAGAATAGACAGAAAATACATTAGCGCCCAAGGCGAAAAGAAAGATTTCGGTTTAGACAATCAATTCCTCGTTTGGGACGCATATCCCGAAGAACAATTGAGAAAAGACGCCAAAAGAGCGGGTATTGACTATGACGCTAAAAACGGCAAAGAAAAAATCCAAAGAAAAATCCAAAAAACTATGCTCCAAAACAGAACTCTCTGGATGGCGACGGCAGGCTTTGCAACTCCTTTAGCTACCGCATTATTCGGAAATTTTGTCCAACCGCATATTAAAGATTTGGTTGTCAAAGCTGATTTTAACAGAGCCAAAAAAGCTCTTGAAAAAAATCCGATAAATGAACAAATCAAAAACTGCAAGCCGATTGTAAGAAACGAAAAAGAAATTGAAAAATTAATCAAAAATTCTAACGGCGTTTTGGATGACGATTTCTTTAAACAATTGGCGCAATTGTTAAACCCGACCGATGTAATTGCAAATAGCGAAAACAGAGTGACTTTAGAAAAATATAACAGCCAAAACCTCATAAACACTCTTAAAGAAATTCAACAAAGAAAAGTTAAAATCGACACCGATTCTCTTAAAGAATTGCTCAAAGACGCTAAAATCACAAGCGGTTTGATGGGTGAAGAAATTTCGACTTTGTCTCAAGATGACATAAACATAATCATAAGCACATTTAAGACAGATTCGAGCGAAAGAAATCTCATCAAACTCTTGCAGCAAAACGACCTTGGGGATGATGAAATAAAAAGAATCTTAAACGGCGTCAAAAAAGACAACGGCGAATTTTTTGAAACAATCAAAGAATTTAATAAAAACATAATTTCCGACCTCAGAGGAAAAATCAAAAAATACATAGATTTAGCAGACACTGTTTTTGCTTCAAAAGCCGAATCGATGTACACAAATGAATATGAAAAATCGATGAAATCTCTGTTTGATTTCTTAGGCTTCAAAAGAAAACTTTCTAAAGAGCCGACATTACAAGAGCTTTTGGAAGATAAAACGATGCAAGCTTCCTTATACGGCATTATGAATAATGACGAAAGATATGCGCAAGCGGCATTTAGAAACGCAATTGAAGCGAAATTAGGCGATGCTAAATACGGAAGCGAAAAATATAACTCCATAATTAAAAAGCTTTTGGAATTTAAGGGCCAAAACAAAAAAGAACTCGACAAATTCTTTGAAATATTTTCGGATTTAGAAAATATTTCTCTGATTAAACCTCAAGAAGGCGAACAAAATATCGAAATTAAAAAGCTCATAAACGCTATTATGGGTTCTAAATCCGCAAATTCATCACTAAATGCAACTTCAAGCTGTTCAAACATATCAAACGTAATTAAATCCTTTATCGATTCCAAAAAAATCGACCTTGAATCGGGAAAAATCAAAGCAGCGCTTGTCACAAACTTTGAAACAAGGCTCAAAGACGGAAGTTTAAGTAATCTTTCGCCCGAACAAATCAATTTTGCAAGAAAAATCCTCTATTCGACAACGATTTCCGACGCTCTGACTTATACAAACGCTTCGCATAAGCAAAACTATTGGGATGTTATGGATTGCATTTTGAAAGATGAAAATAATTTCAGAGCCGAAAAGGAAATAATGCCCGAATTTAGCGAAATCACAAAGAAACTGCACGTTGCATCGGAACATTTGGACAACCCCAAAGAAGAATACCTCCGCTGCTCGTCGTTCAGCGCATCATTGAAAAAATATGCAACAACACTATTTAATAGTAAAACTTGGTTAAGAAAATTCGGAATTATGGCAATTATTTTAGTTGCCGTGACTTTATTAATACAGCCATTGTTCGGAAACATCAAAAAAGAATTTTCAAATGAAAGCAAAGGAGGTAATAAATAATGACAAACGTTCAAAGTGTCAGCGCATTATTAGCTAAAACTATCTCCTTAAATAACCAAAGAAACGCTGTTCTTCAAAAAAATAACCCGCAAAACGGCAATAGCACAAATAACAATATTCAACAAAATCAAAAACCTCAAACAATATTCAGCCCGGCGCTTTCAAATGCAATAAGAGCGCTTAATTACAACGTTAAAGAAGTCTCAAAAACAGCACCTGTCAAGGGCGTAACCGAAGCTCAACAAAGAGTTGAAGGATATAAAAATAATCTTAAATCAATGTTGACGCACAATGAAGCGACAATCATCGCCGTAATCCCCAGAATAATGAATGCTAAAGACACGGACGGCAACGAACTTATTCAAGGAAACGAAATTCCGGGCAATTTCATCAACGCAACCGAAAGACTCGACGAATTCAGCGCGCTCGGGTTCAATACACAACACGTTTTGCCGATTCATCCGCCCGGAAAGATAAACGCAAACGGCACGGCAGGTTCATTATATTCTCCCGCGCTTTTAATCGAAAGCGACGGCTCTTTAGCTATCGACCCCGAGCTTGTGGATGAAAATCCGCCCAAAAAAATATATGACGCCATAGCTAAATTATATGAACAAAAAACGGGCAAAAAGCTCACCAAAATGGACAAAAATGACCCCGAAGTCAGAATTGCGCAATGTAAATACTACATTGACGAATGCCACAAAAGAGGCCAAAAAGTCATGCTCGACTTGCCTTCATGTGTGAGCGTTGATTTTGCTCAAAAATTCCCTCAAATGATGGCGGTTGATGCCGAAGGAAAAGAAAAAACTCCCCAAGGCTGGCAGGATATTAGAATGCTCAAGCCTTTTGAGGACGAACAAACAAGAATGTTAAACCAAGAAGTTTTGGATTTACATAAAAAATATGTCGATGCTTGTATTGAGCTTGGTTTTGACGGCATCAGAGCCGATGTCGGCAGAGCAAAGCCTGTCGAATTCTGGAATGTCATAATTAATTATTCAAGAGCCAAAGACCCGGAATTTGGCTGGCTCGCTGAAACATACACCCACGAAGATGCTTCTCCGCAATTGAATATGCCTTATGACAGACCCCAAGAGCTTCTTGAAGTCGGTTTTGACAGCTATTACGGCCAATATCATATCTATAACGACTGGACAAAAGCAAAAGACCTCTATGACTATGTCAAAGAAAACATCGAATTAAACAATAAAATAGGTAAACCCAAGTCATTAATCGGCTCTTTTGCAACACACGACGATAAATCGCCGATGTTATACGGCGGAGCGCCTTGGGTAATGTTCACTACGACCCTTCAATCGATGCTTCCGCAAGTCAATCCCTATATGACAGACGGCGTTCAAACGGGCGATTATTACATCTTCCCATACGACCATGCGCTTGTTAAAAACACCGAAACAGACAGTCACACCTGCATGGTTCATACGGGCAGAATGGATATTTTCAATAAATCAAGAAAACCCGGCGGAAAACATCCCGAAATTTCCGAAGTGGTGAAAGCTGCTTTTGCCCTTCGCAGCAACAAATATAACGAAGTTATGAAAACCAATAAACTCAAAATGACAAACGCAAAAGACGTCATCACAAAAGGTTCTTTCATAATGCTTCCGACGAACAACCCCGAAATCATTGCCTTTGCAAGGCATAAAGACGGAAAAACGCTTTTGTTCATCGGCAACAGAAACGTTAATCAAACAATCGGCGGAAGAATTGCAATACCGGACTTGAAGCCGAAACAAAGATTCTTAAACCTCATGCCAAACATCGGTGAAGCGTCCAAAATCCAAAATAACGAAGATTCGACCGTCACAGTCGAATTAGGGCCGAGCAGGGCTTGTGTCTTTGAAATTGACACCCCTAACATCCAAAAACTTTCTGACGAAAGAAACGTATTAGTTCAAAAATATCTCTAAAAGTTAATATAAGACGATTTTAGGGAAAATAATAATAAAGGAAAAGATATGGATTTTTCGATAAACAAAAGTTCAAACATACGAAAAAACTTAAATTTCAAGGGTCTTGAAGGTGCATACAATAAAACAAGCACCCCGGTGTTTAAGTTTTATGCTCCTGCGCACAAAAAAAACGAAGAAGTTTATCTTGAAATCACTTTATTAAGAAAAGACGAAGAAACAAAAGGCTTTAAGGATACGCCTTTTAGCAAAGTATTCACCTATAAAATGGGTGCAGACGACGTTTTAGAGATACCTCAAAAAAATGTAAAAAAACAATCGCAATTTTTTGCCTACAGATATAAAATCGTTTCAAAAGACAAAAACGGCCAAGAACACTCAAGATATTCTCTTGACCCTTCAAGCTCCGCCACTCTTAAAATCAACGGAAAAAATGTTCAAATGAACGTAATCGACCAGGGCAATTTCTACGGCGTTTCGCCAAAAGGCGGAACGATGTACCACGGGTTTTTGGATTCTTATACAGACCAAAACAAGATGGATTTAAAATTGCACAGCGATTTTGTTCGAAATCACTTCAATAAACTTGGCGGCACAATGAAGGGAATGTTGTATCTTTTAAACAGCCCGAGCGACAAAAACAACGTTTATAAAGAGCTTGAGCCCTACAGATACATCATGACAAACCCCGAAATCGGCAACGACAAAATTTCAAGCCACAAATACTGGCCCAACAACCAATATCAATGCAGCGATTTAGACACATTCAAAAAATTCAACTATGAACTCTTTAAAATCGGGAAAGGCTATGTTGCAGACGGCGCCTTCACTTCCGTCGGTTTAAATTCATATATCTTTAAACATGTTTTGAAATGGGGCGAAAAATCTCCTTTTTATAACATGATTAAGACCCAAGGCCCAATTGCACTGGGGATTTTGCCAGACAGGAAATTTGATGATGTTTTTGAAGATGCCTATAATCATATCGGCGTAAGAATAGTCAACAAGCCGCAAAAAGACGGGTATGAAGCGGATAAACCCACATATATCCAGTTTTTTGACGACAGATTATTGAGCGAAGAAAAAAGAAACGACAACAAAGAGCTCTATTATGAAAACGACATTTCGCCGAAAGACAACTATGAAATCACTTCGCACCAAGATTCAACCCAGCCCTATGCTTTTGAAATACCTGCAAACAGCAGAAAATTGAAAGTTTTTGAAAAATCAAATTCAGTCCTTTTAAAAGATATACCAAATATTTCCGACTTTTTGACTTTCGAAAACTTCTCAATCACAACAAAAGATAATGTCCAAGGAATCAGTTGTTGGGACGGAAATGTCGATATAGTTAAGATGAATCTCTCTAATCCTCTTAATTACCCCGAAAACAAAAAGGGGCTTGAAGAAGCAAGAAACTATATCTATGGCTGTGCGGACTATTGGAGCGAACTTATCCAAAGCGATTTGGTCTTAAATACGGCAAAAGAAACCGAAGACGCCAAAAAACAAATTGCAAAAGAAAATGCAATAGATGAAAAGCAATTTGAAGAAATCGAGGCAACGCTCGATAAAATGGACTCTTTGATTTTGTCCCAAAATAAAAAAGCAATCGATTATGCTATGGCATTTCCTTTCCAATCCGTCGAATTTCCGGACGAAGTCTGCGCAATTCTTGCAATACCGGGCTTTGGCACAAACAGATATGACAAACCTTCGATAAGAGAAGATTTGGCGCAAACACTCGATGACGTAGTAAATTCAAGCATTCCCGATGAATATAGCGGAAATTCCGACTATAAAGAGTACGTTTTAAAGACATATTCAAATGAAATTTTAAGATATGTCTGCGCACATTCAATCATGAATTGCGTTTGCAACGATGGCGGTATAATAAGTAAACAAGAGCTTGAAAATTCATATCTTCCCGATTTAATCGACCATGAACCCGTAAGCGTCGAAGACGAGCAAAAACAGCTCCAAGACGCATTCAGCCATGGTTTAAAAAATTTCGATTCGCAAGCGCTTGTTGCAAAAATTAAAAAAGAACTCGAATGTATAACTCTCAAAGACTTCAAATTGGCCGAAGCGATTGTCCTTCAAGGCAAAGGCGGCCTCAATTGGCGTTTTGATGCCGCAAAAGACATAGGCGACTTAGATTCCATAAGATCTATGGAAAAGACATTTGACGCAATTTGGAATGATGACGGCGTTGAACAGTTCTGGAGCGAATTTGTGTCGAGAATCAGAAAAAACAACCCAAGTGCCTATATAATTAATGAAATTACCTGCCTTGGCGATTTCCATGACGATTCTACAAGAAAACGGGTGCTTTTTGATGAAAAACTGCTTAACGGTTTTGAAAAATTGACCCCTGATCAAAAAAGAATGTATGAATATAATTTGCCCTACCAAGAGCAAGTCAGCTTCATCAACAGAACAAATTCCACAACCGCAAGCGAATTTGACAAAGGGTTTAATAAATTTTCTAATTTCATCGGCGTTGACCCCGAATTTGGCAAAGACGTTTCAAGTTCTGCCGGAGACTTGTATAAACTACAAAACGCCATGGAATCTTTAGAAAACTTCAATCAACCAAATACCGCAATATTTTGTCATCAATTCACAAACAATCACGATAAACCGACGATATTGCACACTTTGCCTTTGGATATGAATATATATTTAAGCGAATACCCCGGTGACATCGAAGATAAATCAGCAATAGAAAAAATCAAAAAATTAACCAACAGAAGCGATTTAAAACTCGTCAGCTTCAAGGCTGCCGCTGTCGGGCTGGCATTTGACAAAGTAATTGACAAATTATACAAAAACGATGAAACATCAAAACAAAAGCTCAAAACGGCCCTTCGAGAACTTGTCAACGGTCAAAAAGACCAAAATTCGCCCTACAGCTATAAAAGAGCAGAACGTTTCGGCGTTATGCCCTATGAAATAACCGTTCAAGACCTGTTTAAAAAGGCAGATATGTGTGATGAACAAAGGGTTTTGGATTTTCATAGCGAATTAATCAAAAACCCGATGATGCAATATGAAAGATTATGGCAGGTTATGAATGCTTGTGTTGGCACGCCGACATTATTTTCGGGCGCGGAATTTGCCCAAACCGGCTATGAAACAGCGAGCAAAAACGTCTATCTTTCAATCAGAAACGAAATTTTACACGGTTTAAAAAACGACAAAAGATATAAACCATATTATGACAAAATGCAAGCTATATCTGCATTATACAAAAAACCGCACCTAAGCGCCCTTCGGGAAGGAACGCCAATATCTCTTGAAATTTTTGAAGATGGCGATTTTCAAACGTCCTTCTGGCCCGTTTTGAAATATGATTCCAAAAATTCTAAAACAATCAGCATAATATCAAACCTTGGAATTGGCAGAAACGCAAAGTCATATCAAGCAAAAGACACGCTTGGCGCGCATACGCTTAAGCAAATCCCTCTAAGGCAATCAGAATTGTCCCATGAACAAATAAGGGCTCGCTATAACGACGCAAATTCGCCCCAGCCAAACATCAGAAAGTCCTTGATGTTCCATAATCAAAACACATTTGCCCCTCTCGAAGTCGAAGCGGAGCTTGGAAGATACGTCTATGACGAGAAAAAAGGCGATTATGTTATTGAAGATGTCGATTATATAATTAATCAAAATGGCGCAATTCAAAGAAAAGACGGGAAAGATATTGTCCTTGATGACACTGTTTCGACTTTCTTTGTAAAATAATTTTAAGCTTTTTTCTTTGGCGCTATGGTTTTTGCGCGCGTGGTATTTAAAATCAAAATTTAAAATTAAAAGCGGCGTGTGGTATTTTAGCTAATGACGCAAAAGTTCATGGCGCAAAAATTTTGCGCATAAAAATCAATACAAAAAATCAATACATTTTTATAATTTTATCAATCGAATTTTTTGCTAAAGAAAAAATCTCATCCATTTTTTCTTTTTCAAAAGGTTCGCCTTCTGCCGTTGTTTGAAATTCTATGATTTTACCGGATTTAGTTAAAACAATATTAGAATCAACCTGGGCGTTAGAATCTTCTTCATAGCATAAATCGACCATGGTTTCGCCTTCTACAATCCCTGCTGAAATTGCGCCAATAGGTTCAATTATGGGGTTGACGTCTAAGATATTTTCTTTTAATAATTTTTCAACCATAATGGATAAAGCCACAAACGCTCCGCAAATTGAAGCTGTTCTTGTTCCGCCGTCTGCCTGGATGACATCAGCGTCAATTACAAAAGTTTTTCCTTTAATTTTTTCCAAATCTAAACATGCCCGAAGTGAACGTCCTATTAGCCTTTGGATTTCCTGTGTTCTGCCGGAGACTTTTGTTCTTTCCCTCTGACAGCGTACGGAAGTGCTTGAAGGCAAAAGTGAATATTCCGCGCTCAGCCAGCCTTTGGGGCTATCTTTATCCATCCATTTAGGGATATTATCTTCAAAATTAGCGCAAACAAGAACTCTTGTATCCCCGAAAGACACAAGGACAGAACCTAATGCGTTTTTAACGTAATTTTTTTCAAAAGTGATTTTTCTTAATTCGTCGTTTTTTCTTCCGTCTATTCTCATAAAATCCCTTCAAACTTCGCGGTTATTATCCCAATTTATAACACTAAATTAGATAAAAATCCAATTAAATTTGATTAAAAAAATTTTATATTAATAATGTAAATCCTCAACTCTTCTGATTGCTATTTCCCCCTGCTTTTTGCAGGGTTTTTTTATTTCATTTTTTTATACGGTGACGTTATGTTTTGAAACTGATAAAATTTCTTATTATGAAAGAATTTTTTAAAAATAATAAAGTAATTTTAGCGATAATTTTAACGGTTGCGGTTTTATTAAGGCTTTGGAATTTAAATCGCCCCGAAGGGCTCTGGAACGATGAATATGTCACATATTCTATTTCGATGCTCAAATTTCCTTTTGATTTTTTCCAAGGGATAAAAACCAATTGCCATGCGCCTTTACATTATTTTTATCTTAAGCTTTGGATGATGATATTTAAAGATTCCGATATTATGCTTCGCTTGTCATCTTTGATTCCAAATGTCTTGGGGTGCTTGGTTATGTATTATGTCGGGAAAAATTATCAAACAAAAGACCATTCGATTTTAATCGGGCTATCTTGCGCAACAATAGCTTCAATAAGCTCATTTTTAATTTATTTTTCGCAGGAAGTTCGAATTTATTCTTTGATTTTTCTTTTGTCCGCTTTAATTTTATTATTTTCAATAAAAATGTATGAAAACCCTTGCCGAAAAAATGCAATTTGGCTAAGCGTCTTTAGTGTTCTTTTGATACTTGAACATACGATAGGGTTTGTTTATGTTTTATTTAATATTTTTGGCTTAATGGCTTTTCGAGTCAGAAAAAAGAAAGAAAAAGACCTTTTTGTGCCTGTTGTGGCGGGGCTTATATTGTGTCTGCCATTGATTCCTTTTTTATTTAGGATATTTGCTCATCCTACATATTTTTCGCAATGGTGGGCGCCATTTAGCTGGTCAAAGATATTTTTCTATTTCACGGATCTATTCTCGCCCGTTTTAAAAAATATCACAAATTCGCCCGTAAGCTTCTATCATCAAATTGTCTTAAACGATAAATTTAACTTTGGCTTCATAATGTTTGCACTTGTGCCTTCAATGATTGCGCTATGTATGATTATAAAATCCAATATCGATGCAAAAAGGATAAATAAATACCTTTTGAGCGTCTTTTTAGCCGTATTTTTGACAATTCTAATAACTTCAATTGCAGGTAAAATCATCTTTTTAACTAAATATTTAACCGAACTTTATCCGATATTGATTCTAATGGCTTCAATCGGCTGGAGTGAGCTTGTTTCAAAAAATTCAAGGATAATGCTCGCTACAATTTACATTTTTATGACGATGTTTTTTATAATATTTTCTCATACAAGCCCGATGCGCCTAACCAGAGCCGAAGGACAAAATCTGCCTGTTATGGCAATGAAAGAGATGAACATAGAAAAAAACGACAAAATCCTTTTTCTTTTTTACCCGAAAACGCATTTTACGAAATATTATGACGATTCAAAGTATCTTAGCTATTCAATAGATAAATACAATTTTAATAAAATCTATAATAACGGAAGCAAATATGACGCTTTTAAAGACGGGCACAGGCTGTATAAAATTTTTTTTTTAGATAATAAAAATAACCCAATCAAAAATTATTTAGATAGTGAAATATTGCCCAAAACAAAAAAAGGGCAAAAGCTTTTTGTTGTCGATTTAGAGAGTGTTTCAATTTATAGTGATGAGATGCTTTTAAATTTAATTAAATCAGAAAAATATGATAAAATCCCATTTCTGTTTTTGATAGCTTCCTTGAATCGAAATAGGGCAATGGATTGGGCAAGTGAAAATTTTAGATATGTCGATAAAAGAAAAAAAGGAGCGTGGATGGTGTATTGTTTTGAATATCCTTAGCCATCTCTAACGTTGAAGAATTAAGACGAATTTGAAACAATTTAACAGGTATAATATATCTTCAAAACTGTTTTTAAAATTTAAATAATTCTAAAGCTTCATTAGAAAGTTTTTCTGTTCTTTTCTTAATTAAATCAATAGTCCACGTATCTTGACTTACAACATCTTCATTTAGATAAAGACCATTTTTATAACCGGCATATTTCCCGTCTTTTTGCCTATTCTTTTTATCTTCAAAGGATTTATTGCTTAAGGATGAATTATATCCGGATATGGTTAGATTGCCTATGGTATGAACGTATAAATCCCGATATTCATTTGCTTTATTTATATCGCCATCGGCAATCATATTTACCCATGTTTTTGGAATATTTTCACCTTCCGGGAATATATGTTCAATAGTCCATACATAATTATTGTGCTCATCTCTTTGCCATAAATCGGTATAAATTTCTTTTGTTTGGTGCTTTGTTTCTAATGAGCATAATATATATCTTGCAGCATCTTTATTAATGTCATAGATAGAGTCTTGTAATTTATTTAAAAAGTCTTCATCGGATGCAGAAACTTCCATTAACTTATTTCTTATGACATCGTAAATTCTGAGATTTTTTTGATTCTTTATATCGTCTATAACGCCCATAAATAATGCGGTCAAGCTGCGTGTATTTGGAATATCGGTGAGATTTCTTCTGACGAAAAACAAGGTTAATAAATCTATAATCTTTTTAATTTCTTCTTCAAAGGATATTTCCCAAGATAAATTTTCTTTTTCTAAAAATAAATATAATAACAGTAAATATGAGGGAGCTCCTTGAATTCTTGATAAATTGAGCAAGTTACTTGCGCAAGACGGTTTTTCATCAGTATTGTTGATTAATTCGGCATATACTTTTGATGCTTGCAGCATATCTTTGAGAAATTTTTCATAATCTCTTTCAATTAATTTTTGATAAATATTCATCAAAGTCGTTTTAGTTGCTAAATATGCAAGAGGAAACATTTTTGACTGATTATCATTCATAAACGGTTTGTTTAGTTTTTCTCTGAAAGCGTTGTAATATTGCCTAAAAAATCTTTCTTGAATTGAATATTCATCACTTATGTTATTTTTTATCTCTATCCAATTATTGTAGCAATCTTCAGACTTATTATCCTTATCCGAAATTGATATTAACAGGTTTTGCATTAAATCTATAGCCGTCAAGGGCACTCCTCTGTTATTAAGAGACTCAAACAGCATATAGGCATCTTGATGTGAATCGACCTGTATAAAAACAATAATTGCATTTTTAAATCTATTGACCAAATTAAATAAAGTTGTAATGGTATTGTTTGATTTTAAGTTATTATCTTCAAATTCATCATTATTTAAGAAATTGGTTATAAGTTTATCAAAAAATCTATATGCTTTATAAATTTTTCTGTTCCCGGCATTTGGTTTCTTTTTAGTGTTGGAATCAATTATATTGCATTCAAATAAAAGAGAATTATAATCATCTCTATTATAGTCTTGTATTTGTAGTTCTAATCTTGGAATATATTTATTATCCTCATTTTTTATAGCTAATGCTTTTTTAATATTAATTAAATCATTGAGTTCATCTTCGTTTAAGTCTTTTTTAAATTCTGCAATTTTAGAATAAAGAACAGCAAACGCAATAGATAAAGTCGTTAATCTTTGTTGGCCGTCTATAACTTCAGCAACTCTGTTGCCTAATAAATTATTGTTTTTGTTTACAGTGATTGAAGATCCAAGAAAATAACCGTCGTTATTTTCTATAATATCGTTAAAAAGCAGATTCCATTCATTTTGTCCCCAAGTATATTTTCTTTGATACTTTGGTATTTGATACATCGTCTTATCATCAATTGAAAATATTTGTGATATTTTTAAATCCTTAACATAATTAATCATTATTATTACTCCCGATGTTTTCTTTAATATAGCATAAATAAGTTAGCTTTTTTTGGTGTAGCAGATTTTATGTAAGATAGTTTAACAATTGTTTTGAGGAATTAATAATTCACAAAAATAATTCACAAAAAAGCACTCGTCCTTGCGGGCTTTATAAAGCAACAGGCGAAGGATGAGCCTTGTAGCCAGTATCTTTAGGCGAAGCCGAAGGTGTTTCAGGGTCAGACCATGCAATGTATAATAATTTATAAAAAAAATCCACCCGTCATTGCGGGTAATACACCCCGTCATTGCGGGCTTGACCCGCAATCTCTAAAGAAGGAAATATCCAAGGTTAAGAGACCCTGAAACAAGTTCAGCATGACATATCGGTACATCCACTAAATATTCCTCACTGCAGCTCTTTGGTGATGAGAAGCTTAGTGCGGATGGGGTTACATTCCAGGTTGGTGCGAACTCT
>CANQLJ010000020.1 GCA_947624685.1 Candidatus Gastranaerophilales bacterium
TCTATGCACCAGAGGTTGATTTTATCGAACTGTTAAAAAAATATAACAAAGAAATATATGCTCTTGAATCTAAAAGAAAGCCGGCATGTTTTGATGTCATTGGGTTTGCGCTTCAATATGAAATGTGTTATACAACTGTTTTAAAAATGCTTGAATTGTTTAATATCCCCTTATATTCAAGCGAGAGAGATAATTCTCATCCGCTTATTTTAGCGGGCGGCCCTTGCACATCTAACCCTTCTCCAATGAAAAAATTCATCGATGTTTTTATTATTGGTGATGGTGAAGAGGTTAATATTGAAGTTTTAAAGACATATTCAAAATTAAGAAATACGCTAAATCGAGAAGAAATTTTAAAAAAATTGTCCGTTATAAAAGGTGTATATGTCCCATATATCGATAATTTCGCCCAAAAAAGAATTGCGAATTTAACTCTCGATAATCACCCCATAAATTCTCCGATTCCTCATTTCACTTCCGTTCAAGATAGAGCAATCGTTGAACTAAGGCGAGGATGCGGAAGGTTGTGCCGCTTTTGCCAGGCTTCGCACATTAATCTTCCGATTCGCGAAAGAAAAAAAGAAGATATTGTTGATATTGCAAAAAAATACGTTAAAAATACAGGCTACGACGAGTATTCGCTTCTGTCATTATCTTCAAACGACCATAGTCAAATAGAAGATATTCTTCGCGAATTAAATTGCCATTTTAAAGGTACGGGGATAAATGTTTCTCTGCCTTCTCAAAGGGCGGATAGGTTTTCTCTTGAACTTGCATCATTGGCTCAAGGCGAAAAAAAAGCTTCAATTACAATAGCACCCGAAGCCGGAAGCCAAAGGGTGAGAGATATTATCAATAAAAACTTAAATGAAGACCAAATCATTAATGCGACAATATCTTGTGTTAAAAACGGCTGGGATAAAATTAAATATTATTTTGTTATAGGCCTTCCTTTTGAAGAATACGAAGATTTAGAAGAAATTGTTGAATTAATCAAAAAAGTGCACCTTTCATGCAGGCAAAACGGTCTAAAATACCCAATGATTACTTGTTCAATTTCCGTCTTTGTGCCAAAACCGCACACGCCTTTTCAATTTGCAAGGCAAAATACAATATCAGAAATTGAGAAAAAAATAAGCTATTTAAAAGACCTCAAAAAACAATTAAAAAATGTCAAATTTAATTTCCATAACCCCAAGATGTCTCAGCTTGAAGCTCTTTTTTCAAGGGGGGATGAAAAACTGTCCGATTTTATTTTTGAATTATATAAAAACGGTGCATATTTACAATCGTGGGATGAGAATTTGGATTTTGAATTATATCAAAAAATTGCTTCAGATTTATCTGTTGATATTGAAAATTTGGCCTCAAAAGAATATGACACAAACGAACCCTTGCCTTGGGATAAAATATCCTATGGAGTTGATAAAACTTGGCTTATTAATGAATATAATAAAGCTAAAAAAGCGATTAGTACAATTCCATGTGAAGTAAAATGCAACAATTGCGGAGTGTGCAAAAATCTTCACACCCATAAAGTTTTATCAAAAGTTTAAAGTTTTGTTTAGTATTATAACTTTTGGTATTTGAATTTTATTTAACTTATGTTAAAATATTGACCTATCCGTAAAACTGTATTGTTAAGATTTTAAAGTTTTATAAAATTTTATTTAAAAATTCAGAAAAAATAGCAATTTTTTTTCTTGACATGTTTTTATAACCTTGTGTTTTGTAAAGGGAAAAATTTAATCAATGAGAATCTCAAGCATTAACAACACTTATCAAAATAGAAATTCAAATAACAATAAAAATACAAGTTTTAAAGGAGTCGCCGACGGCCTTGTCAAATTTTGGCAGTTTGTTGATAATGGCGGCAGAGCCATGCAATTTACCGTCGAAGATATGTGCGGGACAAATTTCCCTCGTACATATAAAGGCGCTATGGCGGGATATAAATATACAGGTAAAATCAACATCCCCGCACTGGCTCAAGAAGCTTTAAGAGAGTTTTTGACGGGGCCCACAATGTGTGTCGTACCGATATTCGTATTAAATGGCGCGACAAAATTAAAAGGGAAAACCGCAAACACTCATCTTGAAAACATCTCAAATTTATCTTATATAGCAAAAAATGCTTTTCAAAATCAAGAAACAATATCTAAAGAGGGCTTTTTAGATACGTTTTTTTCGCAAACTATTAAAGATTTCCTTAAACAAAGCACGGATGTTGAACCTGATAAAGAAGATATAGATATGTTCTTAAAGCAATTTAAAAACTATCAAAGTGCCGATAAAAAGACTGCTAAAAATATCTTAAGCGATTTAAAAACAAATTTTGAACAATTTGTAAAAAATAGAAAACCCGATTATAAAAATACAGACTTTTTAAATGTCAAATATTCATTAGCTGATGCTAAAGATAATATCGGAAGCACAAAATTTACAAATTATGTTGATTACGTTGTATCTTTTGCAAACGATTTTATGAAGAAAAATAAAATTTCCGACAATAGCATAGATATAAAATCTGATGTAATTGAACAATTCAAAAAAACATGGTTTGCAAGACGTGTTATGACAATTTTATCAATGATTGTAATTACCGGCTTTTTTATGTCTTTCATCCCTAAAATCTATACTTTAGCCTCCGGAAAGGTCAACCCTAACGCCAAAACAATCTATGATGAAGCGGATAAGGAACATTCAAAAACAAAATCAAAAGTCAAAAATAACGAAGGGAGCGCTAAATAATGAGCATCCCAAATATTTCATCATCTAAAATCGTAAACACTTTTAAAAGCGGAATTTCAAAAATGAGCAGCGCTCTTGGTGGTGCTGTCGAAAATGCTCTTGAAAAATCACCCAATAAAGATAAATTTTTAAAAGCGGTTAAATCTCTTGAACCCACGGGAGCGAATAACCCCTTTATCACAATGGCAGGGCTAATGGTTGGTCTTGTAATTGTCCCAAGGGTAATTACGGCAAAAAAAAGAAATCCCAACAATAAAGAGGCAACCAAAGACGAAGTTAAAGAAATCTTATTCAGAGATGTTCAAACAGTTGCCATAATTCTCTTTCTTTTAAAAATTATGAATTCTTTAATAGCGGCGGGCGCTACAAAAATAACGGGTATTCCGATGATTAATAAACCCTATGAAAAGCTCTTTCAAGCAAACGCAAAAGGGCTTCAAGGGCTTAAGGATAAAGGAAAAGAATTAATAGAGCACCCCATTCAAAAGCTCAAAACCGTATCTAAAAATATCTTAGACACAATCCACCCTACAGGCGGCGTTTTGGCTTTGAATAATGATAAAATCATCTCAAGCTACAGCGGTTTTCAAAGTATCGATGAAGTTAAAAAATTATTCAAAGATATGCCAAACCACGGCGGAGACAATGAAAAAGTGTTTAAAAAAATTATGGATACATTAATTGAAAAACAAGAAGATGCCATAAAGAAATTAACCACTCAAACGGCCCAAACGACTGATGTTGAAAGTTTAGCCATATCAAACAAAGTGATTGAAAACGCTAAAAACATTCTTGAATTATTAAAAGATACAAGAAATCAAAAAAACGCTTATGAAAAATTTATAAATAACGATAAACTTGATAAAAGGCTTGAAAATCTTTTGGTAGATTTCTTCCAAGACGAAAATAACACTCTTGTATATAGTGCAAAAAAACTCAACGCAGCTTTAAGAACAATTGCTCTTGCTATTGAATCGACATACCTTGGTTTTGGTTTGCCGGCATTAAATCAAAGACGTCTTGAAAAGAAATATCTTGATAAAAATCCGATGGATATTAAAACCACAGCTCCCATTCGCGATATTCAAAAGCCAAAAAACAATAAATATACAAATGAAGAAAAAATAATATTTTCCAGTTTTATTAAATAAAATAGAGAAAATATGACAAAATATGCTAAAATAATTAACGATACAAAACAAAAGGAAAGAATATGCTTGAAAAGATAGATGTTCATTTGACTGATCACTGCAACCTTAATTGCAAGGGCTGTACCCATTTTTCATCAATTGCTGATGAATTTTTTCTCGATATTGATGAATTTGAAAAAGATATGAAAAGAGTTTCCACTCTGAGCAACGGCGAAATAAAAGAAATCTATCTTTTGGGCGGAGAACCGCTTTTGCATAAAGACATAAGCGAATTTTTTCCGATTGCAAGAAATTTATTCAGAAATTCCAAATTAATTGTCATCACAAACGGAATTTTACTAAATGATATGAGTGACAATTTTTGGAAAAGTTTGCGCCGATCTGACGTACAAGTTTGGGTAAGTGCGTATAATCTCAATATCGATTATAAAGCTTTTGAGAAAAAAGCAAAAGATAACGGAGTGTTTCTGGGCTACACATCAAGAACGACAAACGATAAAAATCAAAAGCTTTGGACAAAATTTAAGCTCGATATTGAAGGAAAACAGTATTATCTTAATTCTTTCGGCAATTGTGCAATCAGAAATTGTGTGACATTAAAGCACGGCAAACTCTATACTTGTCCGACCATGGCTCATATTGAACATTTTAATAAACAATTTAACCTTAATTTAGAGCCAAAAGAATGGGATTATGTCGATATTTATAAAGTCCAAAGTTGGAATGAAGTTTTGGCTCAATTGGTTAAACCCGTTTCATTTTGCAGATTTTGCAGACCCAAAGACCACGAAACAATCTTTTGGGGCCCGACGAAAAAAGAATTGAGCGAATGGACATAAAAACTATAGCAAAATATCTTCGATAAATTCGATGTTTTTTACATTGTCTCCCTCAAGTTCTATTCCAATTGCATCGAGCTGATATTTTTTGTATTTTTTCTTTGAATTGTTCATATAAAACATAGCGCAAGTGTAAATTTGCCTCAGTTTTGTTTTTGTGATTGCTTCAAGGGGTCTTCCAAAGATATTTTGAGTCCTTGTTTTAACTTCGACAAAGTGGATTGTGTCTTTTTTGAGAGCAATTATATCAATTTCGGCGATTTTTGAATAGTGATAATTTTGCTCAATGATTTTAAACCCCTTTTTTATTAAGAAATTTTTTGCAATTTCTTCCCCATATTTACCAATTGTTTTATTTGTCATAAAATTATTTTAAGACAAATATTATATGGAGTAAAAAATTAATGGAATTATTGAAAAAAACGGCGCTTGAACAGCATAATGCCTTGATTAATAAAGAAATAAGCGCGCTTGAATTAACAAAAGCTTCAATTGAGCGTATTGAAAAGCTTGATAAGACTCTTGGTGCTTTTAATTCTAATACTTTTGATTTTGCTATTGATACAGCCAAAAAAGTCGATGAAAAAATTGCTAAAGGTGAAACTATTCCAATATTAGCCGGAATTCCTACAGCTCTTAAAGACAATATGAACATGAAAGATACATATACCACTTGTTCATCAAAAATTTTAGAAAATTATGTTTCACCGTATGATGCAACAATTACAAAAAAATTAAAAGATAATCTTGTCCCGATATTGGGAAAAGCAAACCTGGACGAATTTGCAATGGGTTCAAGCAACGAAAATTCCGCTTTTAAAATCGTTCGAAATCCTTATAACTTAAATAAAGTCCCGGGCGGCTCCTCGGGCGGCAGCGCAGCTAGCGTTAGTGCATCTGAAGTAACATTATCCCTAGGCTCTGATACGGGAGGTTCTATTAGGCTTCCTGCGTCATTTTGCGGGATATATGGGTTTAAACCGACATACGGAAGGGTTTCAAGATACGGTTTAATTGCTTTTGCTTCCTCATTAGATCAAATCGGGCCTTTTGGAAGAAGTGTCGAAGATATAACCTATCTTTATGAAACAATCGCGGGCTATGACAGGCATGATTCCACTTCACTTAAAATGGAAGTCGGAAATATCTCATCCAATCTTAAAAAAGACATTAAAGGCCTTAGAGTTGGCGTAATAAAAGAATTATTAGGCGAAGGCACAAATGATGACGTTAAAAACTCTGTCTTAAATGCTATTAAGACATTTGAAAAACTGGGCGCTACGATAAAAGAAATATCTCTGCCTCTTTTAAAGCACTCAATCGGCGTATATTATATCGTTGCAACTGCCGAAGCAAGTTCAAACCTCGCTCGCTTTGACGGCGTTAGGTATGGCTTGAGGGCTCAAAATTGCGAAAATATTTTACAAATGTATGAAAAATCACGTGCTCAAGGCTTCGGCCCAGAAGTTAAGCGCCGCATAATGCTTGGAACATACGCTCTTTCAAGCGGATATTATGATGCTTACTATAAAAAAGCGCAGCAGTTAAGAAGACTTATTGCAAATGACTTTAATAAAGCGTTTCTTGATGTTGATATTATGGTTTCGCCAACTTGTCCCACAACTGCTTTTGACCTTAATTCAAAAGCAAACAATCCGCTTGAGATGTATTTAACCGATATTGCAACAATTTCTTCAAATCTTGTGGGATGTCCCGCGCTATCTATGCCGATTGGAAATGATAAAGACAATATGCCAATCGGTCTTCAAGTTATTGCTAAAAATCTTGATGAAATGACGCTTTTACAAAGTGCATACGCGCTTGAACAGGAATTAAACGTCTATAATCAAAGACCCGCAATATAAAAAATAAAATCATTTCTTGTATATAAGAAATAAAGCAATTGTTGAAAACACAAGAACGATGCTTGCGATGATACTTGCGCATGAGACATTGTTAAGCGCTAAAACGTAATCGATTCTAATATATTCAACAATAAGGCGGATAATTGAATATAAAATCAGGTACAAAAGGGCTATTGTACCTGATTTTATACTTTTTGACTTTAAAAACATCGTATATAAAACAATGAAAATAATAAAATTAAAAAATATTTCATATAAAAAGGCGGGGTGGTAGTAAGCTTGATTTATACTTTCGCTCGGGCGATAGATTATATCCACATATAATCTTAAAAATCCGTCGGTTGCTCTGCCATAGGCTTCTTGATTGAAATAATTTCCGATTCTTCCGATAGATTGGCAAATGGGCATCGAAAGAGCGATAATATCCAAATGATATAAAAAATTAAACTTTTTCTTTTTTGAATAGTAATATATTGCGCCGATTGAAAAAAATATCGCCCCGAAGATAGATAATCCCCCGTGGTTTATCATTATTATTTCTTTTGGGTTTTCTATATAAAATTGATATGCTCCTATAATATAAAATAACCTTGCGCCAAAAAGCCCTGTTAAAATTACGTTTGGGATGTAATCTATGAATAATTCGCCGTCATGTTTTCTTTTTTTATATAAAAATAATCTATAGCAAAAAATAATTCCAAAAACTAGCGAAAAAGCCATAATAACCCCATAATATCTTATCGGGATATTAAATATATGTCCTATAATTGATGTATGTGGAGGGTAGATTGTAATTTGCATATCAATTTGTTTCTTGGGCTAATTCTTTGGCTTCATTGATGATATTAAGCGCATATTGAGTGTTTTCGCTGTTGGGCAGGATTTTTACATATAAACTTAAATTATCCGTCGTTTCTTTTAACAGAGTTTTATACAATTGCTGCTTTTTTTCGCTCTTAAAATCAAAGTCTTTTTTGATATTTTTGGCGTAACAGATAGAATTTAATCCGTGAAGATAGTATATTGCAGGTTCTTTATCTATTAAGGCGAGAGCAAATTTGCTATTTTCATAGGCTTTATCACATTTTTTTTCATTGTATAGAAGTGTTGAGAGGTTATATCTTGTTTGATAGTTTTTTTCATCCAATTCAACAGATGCTTCCAATCTTGAAATGGCGGTGTTAATATCGCCCATATCTTCATATTCTTTTGCAATTCTATTTAATTTATTAACCGCAACGCTATTTATGCAGGCACAGCAAAAAGATGCTATTATAAGTGTTATTAAAAGTTTAATTATTTTTAACATAATCTTTATATAAAAAATATTGATATATTTAGAATATTTATGTTAGAGTTATTTGTAATCATATATTTTAATTATATTTTGTTATGAAGCAAAAAACACTCATTAAATATCAAAAAAATTTTGCTGATAATTTCACATCTTATGTCTATGGAAGAATTTTAGAACAAAAGTACAGTGAAAATTGCTGCTTTGAAAATATCACTTCAAAAAGGAAGCTTTTTGAAGAAAAGATGATGTATTTTAATTTTGACTGCAAATACACTTCAATTTTAAAAGTCGAAGACATAACCTCTTTTGCTCTTAAGTTAAATGATGAAAAAAAATTTAATAACAAAGTCAAATATAATTTCATAGAAAGAAAATTTTTTTCGCCCGATGACACGATATACCTAACTGATGACATTAAAAACGAGCTTGCGTTTAAAAATCTCGATTTTATAAAAGACTATGATATTTTAGATGACATTGTTTCGTCTAATTCAATCGGGATTTATATTAATATTGACGATATTGAAAATAATCTTGTTGATTTTAATTTCATTAAAAACGCACTTTTGAGGCTAAATAAATACCTAAAAAAACCAATTTTGTATGTTTTTTCTAAGAGCAAATGTGATTTTGATTTTGATGAAATTATGCAATACAAGGTTTTAGATATTCAAGATTGGAAACAGGAATACTATTTTCTTTCAAAATGCGCTCATAAGATTGTTTTGAGCGCTCCAAAATCCTATTCGATTAATTTTTGGGCGGCGATATTAAACGAAAAAGACTATAACTACGTTGTTTTTGATTTAAAA
The DNA here is from genome assembly GCA_947624685.1 of Candidatus Gastranaerophilales bacterium. GTDB lineage: Bacteria > Cyanobacteriota > Vampirovibrionia > Gastranaerophilales > Gastranaerophilaceae > RUG14156. The sequence goes on from CANQLJ010000020.1 coordinate 8,716, forward strand.
AACCATTATAAAAAATCAAAAAGAAATTGGCTTAAGGTTTGATTATATTTAAAATTTTAACTAATCGAGCGGCTGTTTGACGTAAACTCCTTCGCCCCCAAGATATTCAACTTCTTTTCCGTTGATATGAAGATAGATTTTTTTGTTGGGTTCGTGGATTTTGATTGTTTTTGAAAGCTGCGCAATTCGATTTTCAATGCTTTTTGAACCTCCGCCGTTTCCGAAGTTTGATGTTAAATTAACGATTATTTTATCGTCCGTTTTTTTAATATCTATTAAATCAACGTTAGCGGGGATTTCAGAATATATTCCCTGTTTTGTTTCGGCTATTAACGGGCCTTTCAAAAGCAAAAGAACGGAATTTTCTATTGTGGGTTTTGCGCTTAATTCTCTTTGCATTTGAATTAATTTGCCCGTTTTAGAATAAAAATAGCATTTATGAATGTATTTTGTTGTTTTTTGCTTTTGGGTTTGATTTTGAGTTTGAGTTTGCGCGGAAGCGCTTGGTTCTTTGGCTTTTGGTTTTTCTTGATTATTTATATCATAATCATTTTCATCTTCATCATCATTTTCAATATCATTTTCATAGTCTTTTGTTTTGTTGGGTTCAAGCCTTGATTTTGCTTCTTTTTGAACCCCAAAAATCGGGTTATTTGATGATAATTTTAAATCTGAATTGTATCCGTCGACTGAAAAATATTTGTATAAAAGAAAGCTGAAAGTCATAACAAGACAAACAAAAAATGTTTTAAAAAAGATGCCCATCAAACCTCCTTAAAATTTTTCTTTGGTCTGATTAAATTATCCGATAAATTTGCAATTGATACAAGTTTGTTGTTTTTTGTTAATAAAACTTCACCTTCTTTTAAAGCGCAATCGGGTTTTGGGCATATAAAAACGCCGTTCATTATTTTTTTATATTCATTATCATCCGTTTCATATTTTTGAATATCAAGAACATCTAAGGGGTTAATTTTTCTGTAGTTTTCGCTATCCAATTCATCCGAATCCAAAAGTCTGAAATCTCCCGCTTGTATTCTTTTTAAATCTTTTATATAAGCTCCGCAAAGCAATTTTTGCCCTAAGTCATAGGCAAATGAGCGAATATAAATACCTTTTTTAGCGCTTATTTTAACTTTTGCTTTTGTTATATTTTTATCTTTTATAAATTCCAAAAGTTCAAGAGAATAAATTTCAATTTCTCTTGGGGTGATAGTTATATCGTTAAGCTTATTTTTTCTTGCTAAATCGCACAATTTTTTGCCTTGAATCTTTATTGCGCTATATTTTGGAGGGATTTGCAGGCTTTTACCTAAAAAGGATTTTAAAGCGTTTTCTAAATCCGATTTTTTAAAATCCGGGGTTTTGATAAATGTCTTTTCGCCCTCATCGTCATATGTTTCGCTTGTATAGCCAAAGATAATATCTGCTATATAAGTTTTATCGGATTTTAAATAGTCTAAAAGCTTTGTTGCTTGCCCAAGCGCGACTTGTAAAACCCCGCTTGCAAGAGGGTCGAGGGTTCCTGAGTGGCCTATTTGTCTTATGTTTAATTTTTTTCTTAAAAATCTGATTACATCAAATGAGCTCATATTTTTAGGCTTATTGATGTTTAAAAAATACATTATACTTCACCGCGCTCAATTTTGTTCATTAAATCAATCATTTTTTGGCCATGTTCCAATGAATCATCCAAAATGAAAAGTAGTGTCGGAGTTTTTCTTAATCTTATTCTTTTTCCGACTTCGTGGCGAATTTGACCGACGTGCTTTTGAAGCGCTTTTGCGGTTCTTTGTTTAACTTCATCTTCGCCAAAGACGCTGAAAAACACTCTTGCTGCAGTGTTATCAGACGACACTTCGACGTCCGTTATTGATACCATAGCGCAGATATTGGGGTCTTTGATTTCTCGAAAAATTATATCGGAAATTTCTCTTTGGAGCGCTTTTCTGACTCTTTCATTTCTTAGTGACATTTTTGATTCCTATATGAGCGTTTGGGGTTCTACTTCTTTTGTTGTCGAAACTTCAATTATATCGCCTTCTTTAATGTCGTTGAATTTTGAAAACGATATACCGCATTCGAATCCTTCTTTGACTTCTTTGACGTCGTCTTTGAAGCGTTTTAATTGATCTATTTCGCCTTTGAAGATTTCAACGCCGTCTCTTAACAACCTTGCGGTTTTAGAGCGGACAATTTTTCCTTCGGTTACATAGCAGCCGGCGATTTTGGTTGTTTTTCCGATTGTAAATACCGCTCTGACTTCGGCTTTACCGAGTTCAACATCCTCAATTTCGGGCGAAAGCAATGATAGCATTGTTTTTTCAATATCTTCAAGGACTTGATAGATTATATCATATTTTTTAATCTTAACCCCTTCTCTTTGAGCGGATAAAAGCGCATTTGAGTCTTCTTTGACGGTGAAACCGAGTATTATCGCATTGGATGCGCTTGCAAGCATAACATCTGCTTCTGAAATATCACCTACGCCGACATGGACTATTTTTGGCACAACTTTAAGTGATTTAACGTTTTGGATAGCGTGTGAAACAGCTTCGGCTGAACCGTTTGTGTTTGCTTTAATGATTAAATTTAAGTTTGTAACTTCATTATCACTCATCGCTTCTTTTTGAACGTGTGCTGCAGTCATTGCTTCAAGCCTTGTTGAGCGCTCTTGTTGTTTTCTTTCTTGAACAAGCGCTTTCATTTTCTTTTCACTTTCAACGACTTCAAAAATATCTCCGGCTTGAGGAACTTCATTTAACCCTAAAATTTCAACGGGAGTGGATGGGCCTGCGCTTCTGACGCGTCTTCCCGAGTCATCCAAAAGCGCTCTGACTTTTCCGCCAACGGTACCGGCAATTATTGCGTCACCTACTTTTAATGTGCCGTTTTGAACAAGCATCGTTGCAACAGGGCCCTTACCTTTATCGAGGTTTGCTTCAATAATAACGCCTGTTGCGGGGCATTTTTCAACCGCTTTTAATTCCTGCATATCGGCGACAAGCAGGATATATTCAAGTAAATCGTCGATTCCTGTTTTTTGCAGTGCCGAAACTTCAACGCAAATTACGTCCCCTCCCCATTTTTCAGGAACCAGCCCGTGTTCGGTTAATTCTTGTAAAACCTTATCGGGGTTGGCGTCGGGCTTGTCGCATTTATTTATTGCAACAATAATCGGGACATTAGCAGATTTAGCGTGCGATATGCTTTCTATTGTTTGAGGCATGACCCCATCATCCGCCGCAACGACAAGAACTGCAATATCGGTTGATTGTGCGCCTCTAAGTCTCATTTGGGTGAAGGCTTCATGGCCCGGGGTGTCTATAAAAACAATTTTTCTTTTATCTAAAAATACCGTGTAAGCACCGATGCTTTGTGTGATTCCACCGACTTCGGTTTGAACGATTTTGTGTTTTGAAGCTCTTATTGAATCCAATAGCGTTGTTTTACCATGGTCAACATGACCCATAACGGTTACAACGGGCGCTCTTTTAATAATATCTTCTTCTTTTGCGTTAATTAAATATTTATTTACGCCTTCTTTTTCTTCTTCTTGAGCGATGAAAGCTTCAATATCTTCTTCCATGACCTCAAGGTTAAAATTAAGGGCTACTTTTTTGCTCGTTTGAGTGTCAATTGGGGTATTTACCGTAACCATTATGCCTTCAAGCATTAAGAATTTTATTATTTCAGCAGGCGTTTTTTTAATTTTGTCACTCAATTCACCTACTGTCATGGGTTTATCAATTACAACAGATGTTACAACTTCTTCTACGCCTGTTGATTGAGTGTGTTTTTTGTGTTTATTTTGAACGGCTTTTTCGAGACTGATTCTTTCTTGTTCTTCTTGTTTGTTGTTGTAATCGCGCTCTTTTTTCTTCTTTTTGTTGTTTCTGCCTTGGTTTTGATACATATCTTGAGAGATAATGTGTCTTTTTATGGGTATTGGCGCGCCTTGATTTTCTTTCGGTCTTTTATTTTGAAGGTTTTTATTGTCTTTTTTGTCGCTTTTATTTTTGTTTTCGCCGTTTCTTTGTTCTTGAGTAACTATCGGTTTTGCAAAATTCTTTTTTGTCATCGAAGGCAAAGCGCTCAATTTGTCCGTCGAATTATATGGTTTTGGCTTTTGAATAGCATCCCTTTTGATTTCCGGTGCTTTTTTAATTTCGTTATTTTGATTGGTTTGTGTTTTTAGAGTATCTTGAACTTGAGGTTTTAGGGCATTTTTTGGCTTTAGCGCCTTTGGCTGATTGGTTATGGTTTTAGCGCTTCTTACCACTTCTAATCTTGAGACGGTTTTTATAACGGGCGTCTCGCTTGGCGTTTGTTCAACTTTTGTTTCCGCGGTTTTTTGTTTTTTTACTATGAATGCTTTTGGTTTGGCGCTTGGCTTTTGTTCTTTAGAATATAATGCTTTGATTTTATCGATATAAGCATCGCCGACAGTTGAACTGTGTGATTTCAAGCTTAGGTTTAGGGCCGAATTTGCGCTTTCAATCAGCTCTTTTGATGTTATGTTTAATTCTTTTGCAAGTTCGTGGACTCTCATATTTCTCCATTTTTTATGTTGAATATATGTATATATTTATAAAATATCACAAGCATAGTTTTAAGTACAGTATTAAATATTAACTAATTCAATTTTAAGCAAAACATAGGGCGCTTGTTTGTCCTTTCTGCCAAAAAACCTCACCACCAAATCATTATTTTGATCAAGATTATTAAATTCGACTTTTTGTGTTAAATCAACTTGTATTGTGTCGCTCGTTGTGCGAGAAGCAAGAGGAGAGGCAATAGGAAAGAGGTTTTTTTCAATAATATATCTTTTTTGATTCAGATATATTTCGATTTTTAAATCCAAATCCGATAAGTCGTTTTTTGATTTATTTTTGATTTTGAAATCGAGCATAAATTTTCTTTTATTTAAAAGAGTTTTATTCTTTATATAAAATTTTGTGTTTATAACTTCCACATCACTCTTATATAGGTAAATTTTGCTTATTTTGTTTTGAAATTTTGCTTGCCTTGTGGAATAAAAATTAGCCATCGCGCTTTTTTGATTGTTTTTCGCTTCATAGATTAATTTTTCAAGCAAAGAATTGTATATATAAGGGTTTACTATGGTGGGCATTTCTTTAAATGCATCATGGATATATTTTTCGGCTCTTTTTTCGTCAAATTCTATATAAATCAACCCCAATTTATATTGTGCCAAAGGTGTTTTTTTAAGGTTCAATGAATTATTTAAGTCGGATATTGCAAGCTCAATTTCTTTGTTTTTTATATGATAGTCGGCAAGTTTAATATATTCAAGAGCGTATTTTTCTTTAATTTCTTTTAAATATTTCTTGTCTTTAAGAGTTTTTGCATATTTATAGACTATTTCATAGCTTTTTGTTGCGGCGGGATAGTCTTTTTTATTATCGAGGTTTTGAGCTATGCTTTCATAAATTTTTGCTTTATAAAAATTTAATTTTTCGTCCTGTCCGTCTAATTGTTCAGCTAATGTTGCGGCAAAAACATATAGGTTATGACGTGCGCAAAACATCGCATAAGAATAAAGCGTGTAGTTGCTTCGATTTGAAATAGTCAGAGCCGTCTTATAAAAATCATTTGCTTTTGAAGGCTGATTCAACTCCTCATATAATTTTGCAAGCCGAATGTGGATAGTGTAGTCCGTCGGGTTTTCTTTGAGCTTTTTTTCAAGTTCTTCAATAGTAAAAAATTCATATAAATTTTGGGTGTTTAATTCTTTAAAATTAACTTGTTTTTCGGTTTTAAAAAGTAAATCCAATTCAAAATAAAAACAAAAAACCACAACTATACCAAGGGCAAAAATTGCCGTTATAATGTATTGTTGAAGATTTTTGAATTTTATTTTTTTATTCATGGTATTCTCTAATTTCAATAGATTCAATATTATTTATGTTTTTAAAAAAGTCGTTTATCTCTCTTAGAGATTTTTTGGTTGAAACAACGGTGTCGATTCTTAATTCATTGTTATTAATCAGTTTTTTGTTGAATTTGATGATTTTTTTAAAGTTATCGACAAATGTGTTTTGAATTGTGTCGCATTCATCTAAAGAAGCTAAAATCGATATTTCATAAATTGTATAAAATATTTTTCTTTTTGAGATGAAGTTTTTTTCAAGCTGGCGAATTAAAATCAATACAAATAATGTTGCAGCCGATGCCATAATCGCCGTTATATATTCTCCGCAGCCGCAGCACATACCAATTGCTGCGCACATCCATAATGTTGCGGCGGTTGTTATGCCTGAGATGTTGCTGCCGTGGCGCATGACGGTTCCGGCACCGATGAAACCGATACCGGTAATGACTTGGGCTGCGATTCGAGCGGGGTCATTTTGAACTATTACATCAACGCCTGTTCTCATTTGAAATCCGTAAATTGATATTAATGTAAAAACGCATGCTCCAAGACAAACTAAAATGTGTGTTCGAAGGCCCGCAAATTTGCCCGTCAATTCTCTTTCTAATCCGGGGATGAAAGATAGAATGATAGCTAAAACTATTCTAAAAAGTATTATTAAATTAGTATCTAAATTGATTATATCCGGCATATTCTTATGTTTTTCCTTTATTTTATTGTTTTTGGGTCAAGTATATCTCTTATTTTATCGCCTAATACATTAAAAGACAAAACTGCAATAAAAATTAAAAATCCGGGAGTTAAAAGCCAAGGCCGATATAAAATGTTTGCAAATTCCTGCGCTTCTTTAAGCATATTGCCCCAGCTGGCATCGGGCAATTGTATCCCAAGCCCCAAAAAGCTCAATCCCGACTCCGCCAGAATGTATGACGGAACGGATAGAGTTATCGCGATTATTATATAGCTTGATGTTTGAGGCAGGATATGTTTTAAAATGATTCTTTTTTTGCTTGCACCTATTGTTTCAATTGCTTTTATATATTCTTGATTTTTTATCGATAAAACCATCCCTCGAATTACGCGAGAGAACCCCGCCCAGCCGATGAACGCTAAAATTGCCGTTATAAGAGCGAATCTTTGAATTGATGTCATATTGGATGGCAGTATCGAAGCTAAAATTATCAAAAGATAAAAGCTCGGTATGGACATTATCCCTTCAGCTAGACGCATAAGGATTTTGTCCGTTTTTCCTCCCAAATACCCCGAAATTCCTCCATAAATTGCCCCTATGGGAAAAGATATTAAAAGAGCCAAAAAGCCGATAGTAAGCGATATTTGCCCGCCAAAAAAGAGCCTTGAATAGACGTCACAGCCATTTATATCAGAACCCAAAAGATGAAGCGAACAATTTTCATCTTTTGAAATAAGATGGATATTTGTTTTAAAAAGTCCAAAAAGCTTATATTCATAGCCTTTTGAAAAGAAATTTATTTTATATTTTTTGCTTCTGTCTTGTTTATAGACAATTTCAAGAGTGTCTTTATCAAATGTTTTAATGTAATTATAAGTGTAAGGGTGGACTAATCTGTTATTTTCATCAATTATATAGATATTGTTTGGGGGTTGATAGGTTAATTTTCGATTAGATTGCGAAGCGGGATAGATTGCAAAAAAATCCGCAAACAAAATCAAAAGATACATCACAACCAAGACCCAAAAAGCAATGTAGGGGATTTTATCCTGTCTTAATTTTTTGAAAAAATTGCTTTTTTCTCTATCCATCACACTCTCACTCTCGGATCGGTCAATTTTAATAAAATGTCGGCTATTAAATTACCCAAAATAAGCATAAATGAGCCTATCATAAGGCTTGCCATAACAAGATTTATGTCTGATTGCATCACTGCTTCAAGAATCAATTTCCCCAACCCCGGATATTGAAAGACATATTCCGTTAAGGCAGCTCCCGATAATAACCCCGCAAATTCAAACCCTAAAAGAGTGATAATCGGGTTAATTGCGTTTCTAAGAGCGTGTTTGATAATGACTTTAGAATATTTTAAACCCTTTGCGCGTGCGAATTTAACGTATTCGCTATTTAATACATCCAATAAATTTGCTCTCATCTGACGCATGATAGATGATAACGATATGGTGGTTAAAACGACTGTGGGTAGTATCAGATGTTTTAAAATATCAAAAATTTTATGAATCATATCCATTTGGCTAAATTCGACGCTTGTTAGCCCGCCGAGAGGGAAAAAACCGGTTTTCTGGGCAAAAACAAGCATCAATATCGCAAAAAAGAATGACGGTATTGCCATTCCGACACTTGTCATTACGGTTAAAATTTTATCAAACAATGAATTATAGTTAATAGCTGCAATTACACCTAACGGCAGAGCTATAATCCAGCTGAAAAATATGACGCACAATGATAAAAGCAGTGTATTTAATATTCTTGTTTTGATTTTGGTTGAAACTTTTGTGTTATCTATGCAATAGCCCATATCTCCTTTGATAAAATTTGATGCCCAAAGAAAATATTGTACGACAATCGGTTTGTCAAGTCCTAAGCGTTTTTGTTCTTTTTCGATTGTGGATGCGCTTATTGCAGGGTTTAATTTCATTTGTGCCAAAGGGTCAATCGGAGACAATCGAATGAGAGTGAAGCTCATAATTGAGACGATAAACAATATCGGTATAGCCGATAATATTCTTTTAAAAATGTAAACCCAAGTGTTCATTATAACATTCATCCTAAAATAAAATTAAAAACTTTTTATTAGTCTTGTTAATTAAAAAGGTTGTTTAATTTTTCCTGAATATCATTGGGGTCAATTTCGTTTGTAATATTATTTACATCCATTGCTTGTTGGAAGTATTTCGCGGCTTCGATGTTTTCTCCTTTTAAGCTATAGCATCTTCCAAGGTTATAGTATGCTAAAGCATAATTAGGGTTGCATTCTATTGCCATATTAAAACAATCTATTGCGTTTTGGATTTGTACAAGGTCATCTAAGTATATAACGCCTAAATTATTGTGCGCAATATCATATTCTCCGTCATATTTAATTGAGAGCTTATATTCTTTTATTGCTTCATCCAACTCCCCTAAGCCCCAATATAAATACCCAAGATTGCAATGTATTCTTGAATTATTCGGTTCAAGTTCAAGCGCTCGTCTATAGACAATAAGAGCGTTTTTATAGTCTTCGTTATCATAAAAAGCGCTGCCTAATGATATATAAACATCAATTTCTTTTGGCGTTAAGCTGTTTGCAAGCTGATAGTTTGCAATAGCGCAATCGGTGTTTTTTAAGACATTTTGTTCGATGTAGCCTAACGTTTGAGCGACAATACTTGTCCAATCAGGCTTGGGGTTCAGTGCAATTGCCGCTTGATAATGGGAGATTGCTTGTTCCGGGCATCCTTTCATAAAATATAAATTAGCCAGATTTGACCTTAAAACGGCATTATTCGGGTGAATTTTGATATATTTTTCATAATATATTATCGCATTATCATAATCGCCCATTTCTTCATAAGTCTGAACCAAGCCGCAATATGCGCTATAGTTTAGTGAATCTATCCAAAGCGCCATTTTGTATTCAATTATTGCTTCTTCTAATTTTCCCGTTTTTTTATAGGTGTCACCAAGCATCGAATAGAGTGCTGAAAACCCGGGCATCTTATCTATCGCATTTGAATAACATTCAAATGCTCTTTCAATGTCGCCCATTGCAATATACCCATCCGCCCGGCATAGTGTCGGAATGACCTGGAACCATTTTAATTTGTCTTTAAGATTCTTTTTTGCTTCCTTATCAAAAGGCAGGGTTAAATATGACAAAATAAGCTCTATTATTGAAATAAACTTCATTTTGGAATTTTTAAAATAAAGAGCGTTAATGAGTCTGAATTTTGCATAGTGCAATCTTGATGAATTTAAAAAAGCATGTTTTAGCGCTAGATTAATTTCTTCAAGTGCATCTTGAAAGCGGTCTTTTTTCTTTAGGCAATTTGAAATCATATAGTGGCATTGAGCGATGTTTGCCTTTTTTTCAATTGCTATATTAAAGTAATTTATTGCCTTATCGAGTTCTTTTTTGTGATATAGAGCAAGACCGATTTTATAATAAATTTCGCCGTTATCAATTAACACTTCGGCTGCTTTTTGATATTCGGTTATTGCTTCATCAATGTATTGTTTCGCCTGATAAATATCAAGGTGCCAATCGAGATATAAATCCCCCAGGCGGATATGAAGATTTGTTTGCGAGGGCTCTTTTAAAAGCATATTTTGGCAATATTCGATTGCTTTTTCAATATCGCCTTTTTTTGAGAGCATATTTATTTTCTTTTCGATTTTCTTAATGTTTTCCAAAGTGTTTCCCCTGTTTATTTTTCGATGTGAGTTTAAATACGTATTTTGTGATTAAACTTTGATTGTGTTTGTTGATTTTATTGTATAGCGCTACATAGCGGTTGTTTTTTATTTTGAATATTTGAGCATGGCAATCGAAATTTTTTGTGAAAATTTCTTTTTTAAATTTGATTAAAATGTCATCCGCCACGTTAAATAAAGGTTCTTGCCCCTGGTCTTTGATTATAAATGATATTCCGCCCGCTGAAATATTAACGCATTTGCAATCGTACGGGTTTTTGTTTTTGTCTTGAATTTCCAAATCAAAATCGGCGCTGATTCTGACAAATTCTCTTTTCTGTTCGACATACATTGCTTTATTGTTTTCAATTGTTATTTCGTTTTTTAAATAATTTGCGCCTATGGTCGATGAAATCATTTTTTTGATGCCAAAATCCGTTTCGACAACGACAAAAAAATCATCAAGCGCGTTAATCTTTTTTAAATTTTCGCTGTCACTTTGAAATATTTTAATTAAAACTCTATCGTCGATATAATTTTGGACAACTCCATTTAGGATTATTCCGTCTCTCGATTTCATTTTAACTTTATTATTTACGCGAAGTTCATCCATAAATTTGATTTTAAAATATTTTTTTTAAATAAGCAAATAGTTAATATTTTGTTTTTATCTTTTTTAAGCACATATTATGCCGTCGCACCTATAGTCAAAAGTGTCTTCGATAAAATTTTCATCAACTAATTCTTTAGCTATAATAATAATTTTTTTTGCTTTTAAATCGTATTTTTTAAAAAACCTGTCGTAAAAACCCTTGCCATAGCCTAATCGATAGTTTCTTTTATTCGCCATAAGGGCTGGGATATAAATTATATCAAGAATATTCGGGTTAATTATTTGTCCGGTGCACTCGGGAATTGAATAAGCGCCTTTTTGTAAATTTTTAATTCCTTGATATTTAACAAAAAAAAGTTCATTATCTTGGCATTTCGGAAGATAAAAATTCTTTTCTTTTGCTTTTGTAATTGCCATTATATCAATTTCATTTTTAATCGGGTAATATAAAGCAACATTTTTTGCCTTTTTAAAATCACTCGAATTTAAAATTAATGAAATGATATTATTTGATTTTATCGGATTTTGAGCGCTATAAGCCAATTGCCCTCTTTTTTTAAGGGCAAATTTTCTTAAATCATTTTTTGATAATTTCTCTTCTTTTAAAGCACTAATCATTGTGATTTACCTTAATTTGATAAAATATGGATATGAAGATGCATTACTTCTTGGCCGGCAAGTTTTCCCGTATTAATTTGGGTTCTGAAGTGAGTGATATTTTCTTGTTTATTTATTTTTTTAATCGCTTCAAACATTTTTTTAATTAAATCAAAATCGTCCACTTCATTTAAGGATTCAATGTGTTTTTTAGGAATAACTAAAATGTGTTTTTTAGCTTTCGGGTTAATATCATTAATTGCAAAACATGTTTCATCTTCATAGATTATTTTAGAAGGAATTTCTTTGTTTAAAATTTTACAAAATATACAATTTTCCATTTTTTTTTATCTCCTTTTATTTGATATTATAAGCTAAAAAGATTAATTTTTTAATTTTATTTTACTTAATTTTATAACATACTATAATATTATGTGAAATGGGGAAGAAATTAAAAAAAATAATATCGATTATTCTTTTGACGGGATTTTTAAATCTCAGTCTTGTGTTGGCTGATGAACCAATTTCCGGCCATATTCAAAAGTATGATGAAAATAAAACTCAGCTTGATAAAGAACTTTTTACGGGTGAAATCGAAAAATTGGACGGCGATGATATTATAAAATTAAGCGTTTCTCAAGTCTTAAGCTCGGGTTACACGATGGAAGGCGATGAATTTTTCGCCGAAGTCACAAGTAACGTTGAAACACCAAGAGGTATCATTATCCCCGTTGGTACGATAGTCCATGGGAATGTAAAATTAATTGAAGCGCCGAAAAATATGGGTAGAGACGGCTATGTAAATGTTAATTTTGACTATATGGTTACACCCGATGGCAGAGAAATCCCTATCCAAGCAAATTTAACCACAAAAGACACTCCCGTTAAAGGTGCGGCAAAAACTCTTGCAACACATGCAGGCTATACTTTAATGGGCGGAATTGCGGGAGGATTTTTTGCTCTTAATACCTTGGGACTTGGTGCCGCTATTGCTTCAAACGGTTATACCCTTGCAACAGGTGCCGCTATCGGAGGAGCCGTGGGGCTCACTGCTGCGATAATTAGGAAAGGCGACGGGTTTATGATTAAACCCGGAGATGAACTTAAAATTAAGCTTGAAGAATCCATAGATATGCCCGTTTTTACAAAAGATGCGTTCAGACAAGAGGAGCTGTTTTTAGATGGTTTAAAGGTTCGAATCAATTCCGTAGCGCTTGAAAAAGATCCTTTTGGAGTGGAAAACACAATTACATTATCACTTGGGATTGATAATTATAGTGAATATTCTTTTTCGACATTTGATATAGCGCTAATTAGCAACACTTCTCAAGTATATTTCCCAAGCCCCTTTGGCGACACTTCGCTATGGTTTAAGACGATTGAGCCGGGTGATAGAGTAGTGGGCAAGATGTCATTTAGTGTAAACGATAAAAAAGCGAACCATTGGCTTGTTTTTTATGACAGAAAAACCAAAAAACCTCTTGCAAAATATTCAATTGATAACGCAAAATCCGATTTAAACGAAATTGCCAAAGAAAAAAAGAACAAAAACAAAAATAAAAAAGTTTAATTTTTGTAAATTTTCGTAAATTTTTTATTTTGACCCGTTTTTATTTATATATGATAAACAACAATTTTATACAAAACGGTGTTGATTCAAATAAGGCGATGTATCAAAAAATGAAGGCGCAGATGAATTCTTGCCCGGCTTATAGTGCCTATAATAAAAATAATGTTGTTTATTATAATGATGAGAAAAAAATCAAGAAAAATAAGCTCAAAAAAGCTCTTACTCTTGCTTTTGTTGCCATTGGAGGCTTAAGCATAGCAGGCATTGCAATATTTAAAAACCCGACACGCGCAACAAAAATAATAAAAGGCACACAGCAAGCTTCTAACAAGGCTTTTGGAGCATTTGACTGTTTGGCAACCAATTTTACCAATGTTAAAGACGACCTTTGGGATAGATTTGCAAAATTTTTAAAATCAAAAAAGATTGGTTTTGTTGACCTTGGAGGGCAAAAAATTTCGAATGTTTATCGAAAATTTGTTCATAACCCAAATGTCGTATCGGACTATAATAAAGCCGCTCAAAAGCTCAAAGACTTGGGAATAGATGGCGTTTGTGATAATTTTGACGAATTTTTTAACAAAACAAATGATACCATAAGAGCTTCTTTGGATAACCTGTCAAAGAACAATGAGCGCGTAACGCAAGGTATATTTAGCCCTAAGAAATTTATAAAGCACCCGATAGCAATTTCTAAAGACTTTTTGGGGCAAGTCACTTCAACAAAACTGGCCGATGATAAGTTGGCGGATGCTTTTAAAAAAATCGGCGCAATAGTTAAAATACCCGATGGTGCGTCAAGTGAAACCGTTAAAGCGATTAATGAATATAATAAAGTTGCTCTCAATATACAAAATAAAATCAGAGACATTAATATAGGAAGTGCTCCGACTGATATACTTGGGATTTTAGGTTCAGTCGGGATTTTGGGTGCTACATTAGCTTTGGAAGATGATAAACAAGAGCGAAAATCAATCGTATTAAACCTCGGTATCCCGATAATCGGCGCAATGACTACGGCAATGATAGCGACGGCAAATTGCGTAAGCGGCGGTTTGGGGATGTTATTAGGGCTTGCAATCGGAGAAGCTGCTTCAATTACGGTTAAAGCGATTGATTCGGTTGCACACAAAAAGAAAGATGACACAAACAATAAACAGTGGAATGCTTAATAATTTATTAAAATATAAATAGATATGAAAAATGTACAAAAAAAGAGGGCTTTAATTAAAAGCCCTCTTTTTAGATTTTAAAATAATTTAATTATTCGCTAATGGAAATTACGCTAACAGGGCAAGCGTCAGCTGCGTCTTTAACGCAATCTTCGTTTCCTGCAACGTTTGATTCATTAACGGTGCAAACATCTTCAACTTTAAATACATCGCTGCAGAATGATTCGCATGCGCCGCAACCGATGCAACCGTCTTGGATAGTAACTTTCATTTATTATCTCCTTAATTCAAATTACATAAAAAAGTATATAGAAAAATAAAATATTTTACAAGCTTAAAATCAATTTTTTTTATGGCTTATAATTTTTAATTATTGTTTCGGTGTTGATTCTTCCCGTGTCATAGAGCAATTCGACTTGCGAAATATTGTATTTAATAATTGAAGATACATAATTTACTCTTGCTTGTGTTGCTTCGCTTTGGGCTTGAATTACATCGAGCAATATCCCTTTTCCGTTATTGAACCTCAACATCGCCAGTTTTATGCTCTCTTTTGAATATTCAAGCCTTTTTTCATTGATTGCAACTTGTTTTTTATTAAAAATTGACGTTGAGCGAGCATCTATTATCTGTTGTTCAATTTCTCTTAATTTATTTTGAAATTCAAGAATTCTTACCCTTATTTTTTCTTTTTGCATTTTTAATTTTGTAATTGTTCCCCAAATGAGGTTTTCCCCCGGTTCCCAAGTCATAAAGGCAGTCACTATATAGTTTGGATTGATTGAATGATTCAGAGTCCCTTGAAATTGTTGTTGATAACTGATAAGAGGCTTTGGAACAAAATCTGTTAAATAGACGTTTCTTATCTGTTTTTCATAGTTAATTAAATCTTTATATGCCATTAAATCTTCCCTAAATTCTTTTGCTTCTTTAATAAACACTTCTAAATCCTGATTTTCATCAATTAAATTCAGTGGTTTTATATCTTTTTCAAAGGGCATCAGCGCCGTTTTAACATCTATTCCCATTAAATTAGCTAATCTTGATTGGCTTAATCGAAATTCATTTAAAGCGTTTAAAAGCTGCGTTTTAGCTTGTGCGGATTCATTTAATGAACGAATGACGTCAAATTGTGTTCCGAAGCCCGAATTTTTAAGGTTTTGCGCGAGCGCCAATTGTGCATTTCTCTCAATTAGATTTCTTAGGTAAATTTCAATATTTAATTTAGCCAAAAGCATCTCGTAATAATATCTTGTGGTTAGATAAATTACTTTTGTTTTTGAAAAATTAAGCTCGTGCTTTTTGTTTTTTGAAAAATATTTTTTAGCTTTTGCTTCAAAAATCTGTCTTCCGCCTTGAGTCAGGTCGTGCTGAGCCGTGATATTAACCGATAAGGCGGTTTCATGGAATGTATCTCTTAAAACGCCACCGACAAGGATTTGTCCGCTATAATCTGAAATATAGCTTGTTGTATTTAATAAAGGCAAAAACTTCGATAGCGCATTTTGATATTCATATTTATAGCTTTGAAAATCGTGCTCGTTTATTTCAATATTAAAATTATTTTTAAAAGCAACTTCAATACATTCATCCAGGCTTACCACGACATAATCATTTTCAATTTCCTGTTTAATAAATTTTTCAATATCAATGTCGCTTATATATTTTTGGCAAAATTCATCCAAAGTGCAATTTACCCTTTCAGTCAGGTCAATCGGGTTATCAATTAAACTTTCTTTAGGGTAAACAAAATTTAGGTTCAAAATAAATAATATTAATATTATTCGCACGATTCGCATCGGAATTATTTTATATAATCCAAATGAAGATAATAATATCTTTATCGGCTAATACTTTTGTGATAAATTATGATTATAAATAATAATTCGATTCAAAAAGCGGGGATAAAATCAAATGACAGATACTTTAAACGAACTTTCAAGCAAATATTGCGCAAGAGAAATTGAAAAAGAAATCTATGAATTTTGGGAAAAAAATGATTTTTTTGTTGCGGATAACACTTCCCCAAAACCTTCTTATTCAATCGTTATCCCGCCTCCTAACGTAACGGGGGTTTTACATATGGGTCATGCGCTCGATGGGACTTTACAGGATATATTAATTCGCTACCATAGAATGAATGGTTATGAAGTCTTATGGATGCCGGGGTGTGACCATGCCGGAATTGCTACTCAAAATGTCATTGAAAAGAACCTCGCCAAAGAGGGTCTGACGCGCCATGACTTGGGCAGAGAAAAATTCCTTGAAAAAACTTGGGCTTGGGCAAATGACCATAAAAACAGAATCTTGGAGCAATTTAAGTTGTTGGGAGCAAGCTTTGATTTATCAAGAAAAAGATTCACTCTCGATAAGGGCTGTTCTGATGCCGTTAAAAAAGTATTTGTCGATTTATATAACAAAGGTCTAATTTATAAAGGAAATTACATTGTAAACTGGTGCCCCAGATGCCAAAGCGCAATATCGGATGTTGAAACAAACTATGAAACCCAAGAAGGCAGTTTATGGGAAATATCCTATGCGCTGAAAGATGAAATGGGGGCAATCGTAATTGCTACAACAAGACCCGAAACGATGTTTGGAGATAGCGCAATCGCGGTTAATCCAAATGACTATAAATATAAAGATTTAATCGGAAAATCTTGTGTAATGCCGTTGACGGGCAGAGTAATTCCTATTATCGCCGATGATTATGTTGACAAAAGCTTTGGAACGGGCGCTTTAAAAATCACTCCCGCACATGACCCTAATGACTTTGAGGTCGGGCTTCGTCATAATTTGCCTCAAATTAAAGTAATTGATGAAAAAGGCTGCATGATGAAAAATGAATTTGTTCCCCCTCAAATTCAAGGTTTGACAAGAGAAGAAGCAAGAAAAAAGACCGTTGAAATGTTAAAAGAACATCAGGTTTTGGTTAGAATAACTCCTCACACCCATAATGTCGGTACTTGCCAAAGATGCGGTACCACCATTGAACCGTTATTATCTACTCAATGGTTTGTAAAGATGAAACCTTTGGCGCTAAACGCAATCGATGCCGTTAAATCAGGCAAAATCAAATTCATCCCTCAAAGATGGGAAAAGAACTATTTAATGTGGATGGAAAACATTCGCGATTGGTGTATTTCAAGGCAATTATGGTGGGGTCATCAAATCCCAGCGTATTACCACAAAGAAACGGGTGAAATGGTGGTTGCTTTAGAAAACCCCGATCCCAATAACTATACACAAGAAAAAGACGTCTTAGATACTTGGTTTTCTTCGGGCTTGTGGCCCTTTGAAACGATGGGCTGGCCTGATACAAACAGTAACGATTATAAAAAATTCTACCCCACAACAACACTTGTCACGGGTTTTGATATAATTTTCTTTTGGGTTGCAAGGATGATTTCGATGGGGCTTGAATTTACCAATGTTGCGCCATTTTCAACAGTCTATATCCACGGGCTTATAAGAGATGAACACGGCCAGAAAATGTCAAAATCTAAAGGAAACACAATTGATCCTGTTGATTTAATTGAAAAATACGGCTGTGACGCTCTTAGATTCACTTTGACCTCTCTTTGCACCTATGGCGGCCAAGATATTAAAATAAGCGATGAAAGATTTGAATTCGGAAGAAATTTTGCAAACAAAATCTGGAACGCTTCTAGATTCGTTTTATCCAATATCACAAAATCATCAAATGAATTAAAAGATTTTGGTGAACTCAGCTTGGCCGATAAATGGATATTAAACGAATTGAATCAAACCGTAAAACTTGTTAATGAAAATATCAAAAACTACAGAATCGGCGAAGTCGCCTCCGTTTTATACGAATTTTTCTGGAATAAATATTGCGATTGGTATGTTGAATTATCAAAGATTGAAAAAAATGAAGCGGTCTTGGTTTATGTTCTAAACGCTTATTTAAAGCTTCTTCATCCGATTATGCCTCATATAACGGAAGCAATTTATCAAAAAATGCTACAAAAAATTGATGATGAAAATTCCAAAAACGCGATACTTTTTGCAAAATATCCTCAATATGATTCAAAATTTGATTATATCGAAGAATCTAAAAAAATGGAGATGGTTTTTGAAACAATTAAGTCTTTAAGAAATTTAAGGGCCGAATTTAATATCCCTTTAAGCGCTAAAATTAATATTGTCGTAGACAATAACGAAAAATTATTCCTATCCATTGCGCCATATCTTAACAGAATGGCAAAAGTGGATGATGTTAAATTTGATAAAGAATCAAATATCGAAAAAAGCGCTTATTGCACGGTATTTGATACCAAAATCACCGTGCCTTTGGCTGATTTAATCGACATTAATCAAGAAATTTTAAGACAAAAGAAAAAAATCGAAAAACTTGAACCCGAATTAAAATCAATCAGCGCTCGATTAAATAATGATAAATTCATAAACAGCGCTCCAAGCGATGTTGTTGATAAGACAAAAGAAAGACAACAAGAGCTTTTGTGCCAGATTGATTTAATTAAACAGACGATTAAAAAGCTATCCTAACAATATTTTAAGTTTTATCACATTAAAAAATGCTTCAAAAAATATTGTTTTATTCATCTTTGAAACTCCCGATGTTCTGTCTTTAAAGATTATCGGGAGCTCTAATATATGGGCTTTTTTCTTATAACAGCGGTATTTCATCTCTATTTGAAAGCAAAAACCTTCCGATATTATATTATCAAGCCCGATTTTATTTAAAATATCTATTTTATAAGCATTATAGCCTCCGGTTAAATCTTTAATCGGGCAATCAAGCACTTTTCGAGCATAAAATGAACCTAAAAATGAAACAGTTTTTCTAAATAATCCCCAATTAAGCGTCCCGCCGCCATCAACGTATCTTGAAGCAATAACGACATCATTATCTTTTAATTCTTTTAAAATTTCTTTCAAATACTCAGGATTGTGCGACATATCCCCATCCATCTGAACAAATGTGTCCGCGCCGAGGCCTATGCCATATTTAAAGCCTTCGACATAAGCGCTTGCCAGGCCTAATTTTGACGGCCGCTCAAGTAAATAGAGATTGTGATATTCATTTATTAAATTATTAACTATTTCGACTGTGCCGTCTGATGAACTGTCGTCGACTATTAAAATTTTAAAATCAGTGTCTTTTAAAACCTGAAAAATTTTTCTTATGAGCTCCTCGATATTTTGCGCTTCATTAAATGTCGGAATAACGATAATCGGTTTCATTTTTCGCCCTCACTCATTATTAATGATTTAAAATCTAAATTTGTCTTAAAAATATTTTCAAGATATTTGGATTTATCCTTATTTATAGGGATGTAGCTGAATTTTTGGAGGTTTTTTAAAACATAGATATAATACATATTGTCGCTATAGATTTTTATATATTGGTCATTTTTTTCCATTTTTCTTGTTGCTCGAATGTTTTTTTCCAGCAAAATTATATCGGGATGATATTTTTCAAGGATTATATCCGGTTTTGCACCAAATTGATTCAAAAAAAACATCAATTTATCAAATGTTTCAAGGCTATAGACCTGTTCTTGCCTTCCGTCCATATAAATTTTATAGTCCGGATAATATTTATATGCGATAAATGAGCCGCAAGCAAAGTTAGAAAGGATTTTTCCTTTGATATTATTAACCTTTAAAAATTCCATAGGATATAAGGGAAAGTTGTTTGGAAAGTTTTTGAGGCAATTTTTTTCAATCGGAAAAAGAATAATTGTTGAAATTGAATAAATTAAAATTATTGAATAGGTTAAAATTTCTTTAATTTTTTTAAGATTATTTACGGTTTTTGATTCAATTTGAAGGTAATTTCTTAATTTTTCCATCAAATAATTGTATAGATAATAAATCTGTTCGTAACATAAAATTGTGCCTAAAATAATTAAAAGCGCGCTATGTTTAATATGAGCTAAAGATAAATAGCCTGTCGTAAAAAGAAGAATGTATTTTGTTTTATCGATGTTTTTAAAATTAATCTTATGTTTAAAATCATAAAATATTTGGCTTGATATAATTAAAATCAAATATAAAATAAATAATTTAACTCTAAAGAATATTGTCGGCGCCCATTCGGCAATCCAGGCTCTGTTTAAAAATGCGCTATCAAAGATGAATTTAATGTAATTTATCCCCCAGGGGTTAATTAGAAAGGCGATTGCGCAGAATAAAAGCGTCAAAAGATATTTTTTATAAGGTTTTTTGTTTAAAAATTCTCCAAAAGCATAAATCATCAAGATTCCGATGGCGCTAATTGCACTTCCGTGGCAATTGAGCCACAAAAGCATTAATAGGGGCGCAAAATAGAGATATTTATTTTTGTTTTGTCTTGCTTTTTCTAAAATCATTATCCAAAACGAAAGAAAAATGAATCCGATTAATTGACACCTTATTGTGTGAACCAAATACCCGTTTTGCAAAAACATTACAATAATTGCAAGATATATCCCGATATTGTTTGGATTTTCGTTTTTTGCCGTATTTTTTATTGCAAAATTAATTGAAACAATTATTAAATATATTAATACAATTTTTAATAAAATTATGCCTTTCAAATGGAAGTATTTTAAAACAAGATAAAAAAAAGCGCTTGTGAGCCACTCGGGGTCATACCAAACGTGGGTCGGGGTATATGAAAAAATGTCTTGAATTACGCTATGTGTTTCAATTAGTCCTTTGCCCATAATTAATCTTGCAAAAATATCATAATCTATCGTATTAAATACGATTCCAAAGGCGTAAATTAAGACAAATAAGCTGATGTAAAATAAAATTTGTTTTATTTTCGGTTCAATTTTTTTGCAATCAAACTTCATAGCCTAATAATAACTTATATTTTGATAAATATAAAATCTTTAAGTTTTGTAAAGCGTTTTTAATATTAAGGCAATAAAATCTCTCTAAAATACTTTATTAATATGTAGGGAATGAGATTCATTATTAAGGGAAACAAAAACAAATTGATATACAAAAATAAACTAAAATAATCTTTTAAAAGATTAATAACAAAGATATTTTTTACTCTCTCTCTTGATATCCTCGTGTTTATAAATGTTTGGTTTTATTAAATCAAACATTTTTTTTATTTTAAAATGTCGGATGAAGATTTTTGTTTAAAACTCTTAAAATATCAAAATATAGCTTCAATTCCTTATTTTGCGCATTATTTATCATATTTATGGAAATATTTTTTATGGAATCTTGATGGACATTTGTGTCTGAATTTATGCCGCTTTTAGTGTCAGCTTTATAAAATTGCTCCAGTTCAATATCCAAAACATTGATTAATTTTGTAAAAGTCATATATGTCGGGTAGTTTTGGCCTGATTCGATTCTTGAAATTTGTTTTTCATTAACCCCGACTTTTTCTGCCAGTTCGCTTTGGGTAAAATTGGCAAGTTTTCTGTGTCTTCTTATAATTTGACCTAATATTTTTTTGTCTGTTTCAAGCTGCATAATTCAACATTTAAGTCCTTCTTTTTTATCATTTTAATTTATAGCTATGCTTTATTAAACCACATGCATGTCTTATTTATGTTGACAAAAGTGATATACATGTCTATAATTATTTATTAGAAATGGAGAAATAACATGAAAATGAAAAAGATGCTCGCTTTTTCGCTTGCCGAGATGCTTGTGGCTCTTGTGGTCGTGTCTTGTTTGGTGAGCGCTTTTGCGCCCGTTATAACCAAAAAAAGAAAAAATAGCGCGGCTGCTTTGTCTTCCCTTGGTTCTGATGCGATGCCCGTGGGAACAATTGTGGCTTACCTTGGGCAAGAGCCTCCCGAGGGGTGGTTATTGTGTGACGGAGAAGATTTTTCGGCTTTGAAATACCCGAAATTGAAAGAATTTTTAGGAACCAATAAAACCCCAAATCTTCGAGGTTATAGCCTTAAAGGTGCGACATTAGCTGATATTGAGGAGGCTAATAAGTAATGAATAGAGAAATGATAAGAGGAATTATAAAAATAAACGAAAATACTGTTATTATGGGAGTTTAGAGGCGTGAGAGCGGATTTAAAACGTAATGTAAAATTTTATAAATTTTTATTAAATATCTTAATATTAACCTTTTTTGAGTTAAGTTTTGTAAATGTGGCGGGGGCATCAAATGTCACTTGCTGGCAGGAGGTGAACGCTGTTGCTGAACCTACCCCATCGGCTATGGAGGAAAAGCTTGCGGGAGTTGATATTGTGGAAGTGGGTACGGAACAAGTAGTCCTTTTTGCTGATATTGATAAAAAAGGTTTGCCACCTTTCTATCTGAGCTATGATTCCGTTCCCGATAGTGTAAACCCACGTCATACGTATCACGATTGGTATACCGGTTCTGTCGGAGCAACCACCCGCCACACCTATTGCATTGTTTCATCTGGTTCTTCCGCCCCCTCTGAATCTTCTGAAAGCGGCAGCTCGGGTGGAGGCAGCGCAATAGTAAATTATATTATTAAAGCTAAATAAAAAATTAAAAATTAACCGCAAAAGCGGATAAAAACAGTTTTTTTATGTTAAA